>JAUMVF010000083.1 GCA_030530305.1 Bacillota bacterium | reverse complement strand
AGACGGTTTTGAAAGCGAAGCAACTGTGAAGACTTTCTACAAAGAAGATAACCACATCAGACTTCAGCCGGAAAATTCCACGATGAATCCGATAATAGTCAAAGATGTGCGTATTCTCGGAAAAGTGACAGGCGTGTTCAGGTATTTTAACTGATCAGGCCATTGAACGGAACATCCCGTACCTGGTTTTTACACGATCGAGTTTCTTTATCATCGGGATACCTATAAAGAAAAGGATAAGCGCAGTCGTAACAGCAAAGACTGCGTCCAGAGGCAGTGCCATCGCGTATACGGTCAATGCTGAACCCGGAGTGGGTTCCGGATTGAATCCAAAGGCAGTCCAGAGATCGACTATCCCCCCGTATACAATGAAAGTGCACACACCGCCGATCAGCGCCATAGGAAGCGGCCTTACAAAAAGGCTGCTTTTTCTTATTATCGCGGCGCTTATCATTCCGGTCATGCCAAGAGCGAACATCTGGCACGGCGTCCACGGTCCCTGTGCGAAAA
Organism: Bacillota bacterium; assembly: GCA_030530305.1. Taxonomy (GTDB): domain Bacteria; phylum Bacillota; class Clostridia; order Peptostreptococcales; family Anaerovoracaceae; genus RGIG7111. The sequence goes on along the minus strand of JAUMVF010000083.1, from coordinate 6,838 downwards.
AGAAATTAGATATAAAAGCAGAAAGCGCTCCGGTAAGAAAACCTATTCTGGGTCCCAGCGCAACTCCGGTGATTATCACAACTGCCGCTATGGGCTTTACCTGAGGAAGCATGAAAAAAGCCGCCCTGCTTATGACCGCTATAGTCACCATTGATGCCACGACTACCACCTCGCCTGTCCTCGGTCTTCTTCTTTCAGTATCTATAAACAACAGACATATGCTGAGTACCATAATGGCAAGACATATAAAGAAAAACTGCCTTTCCTCCATGAAAAGAGAGTAAACGACGATAAATCCGGCCATAACAAAAGTAAGTATGACCATGAGCATCAGGGCCTTACTGTCTCTCTTTTCCATATCGTTTCCGGCAGTTTCATTCAGCGGTGAGACCATCATTCATCCTTTCCTGTTTGCCGGCCGGTTTCCGGTGCCGCTTCCTGCCCGGCTTCCTTCTTTTTCGCAACTATATACGCCTGTTTGATATCTTCCGCAGACACGGTGCCCTTGAACAGCCGTCCTGACATTCTGGCTGCGGCAGTAGTATAGAATCTGTTGGCGGTAAGCACTTCCCTTACGCTGCCTGAAGACGTTATCTTGCCGTCGAACAGCATAGCGCATTCGTCCATATACTCACCGCAGAACTCGATGTCATGTGTTACCGCAAGCACAGCTTTCCCGTTCCCGGCAAGTTCCTTCAGGGTCTTAGCCAGTTTTCTCTTGTAAAAAGCGTCTATCCCCTTTGTGGGTTCATCAAGCAGTATCACGTCCGGATCGGTGATGAGCACCATGGCAAGGGCAGCTTTCTGCTGCTGGCCGCCCGATATATCATAGGGATGTTTTCCCCTTATATCTTCTATCTCCATGAACGCCAGGATCTCGTTCACACGGTCCGCAGCGTCTTCTTTGTTTTCAGCGTGCGTGACCGCAACTCTCATCAGGTTCTTCTCAACAGTTTCCTCTGCGAACATATCTCTCGGGTCCTGCATCAGAAGCGATACCTTCCCTTCGGAGCTGACTTTTCCGCGATAAGGTCTGACAAGCTCCTTCATCACCTTTAAAGCAGTGGTCTTCCCTGTACCGTTGCCGCCCATGACAGCGCACAGGTCGCCGCGCCTCAGCTCAAAGGAGAAGTCTTTCAGTATATCTTCACCATTCTTATCATACCTGAACCATATATCTTTGCATTTCAGGAGCACATCTCCCTTTTCTGTTCCTTTTTCCCCGCTCATTTCATACACTCGGGATCTATGAGGATCATGCTCCCGGAACATGGATTCAAGCCATACTCTTCCCGCTCTTACGTCGATGGGAGCCTTCTCTGCCACAGCATTCCGATCAACGCGGCAAATATCCGTGTACGTCCTGAACGCCGCAGGCATGGAAAGAAACAGGTCGTCTTCCCGTTCCGCTATTTTTCTGCAGATCTCTTCCGGCTCCCCGTCTTCCGTTATTCTTCCGTCTTCCATTATCAGGAGCCTGTCCGCCATCGGTATCACGTCCTCAAGCCTGTGATCTGTCATTAGTATGCCCGTACCGTTTTCCCTGTTTATCCGCCTGATCACAGCCATGAATTCTGATGCTGAAACAGGATCAAGCTGCGCAAGGGGCTCATCAAGTATTATGATATCCGGCTGCATGCTCATGACAGACGCCAGGTTCAGAAGCTGTTTCTGTCCGCCCGAAAGATCCGCCGTATTCTTGTAAAGCCATGATTCTATGCCGAAAAAGCCTGCGGTCTCCGCTATCCTGGATCTTATTACGGTTCTGTCGATCCCCAGATTCTCCAGACCAAAAGCAAGTTCATGCCAGACTTTGTCTGTCACTATCTGGTTTGCAGGATCCTGGAACACATAACCGATCTTCTCCGCGTCAGTTCTCTCAGTCTGTTCTTTATCTCCGGCTCTGCTGTTGTCCGGATATATGGACCTGCCCCAAAGCAGAACTTCTCCTTCCCGTCTGCCGAAAGGCGCGATGGAAGGCTTGATATTGCGCAGCAGCGTCGTCTTTCCGCATGCCGATCTGCCGCAGAGTACCACAAATTCACCGTCATCCATCGAGAGGCTGACATTATGAAGAGCAGGCTTTTCAGCAAATACATCCTTTTCATCATCTGTAATGCCGGAAGCTTTGGTATATGTAAATGTCAGATCGCGGATCTTAAGTACTTCCACTTCACGTCCTCCCTTACGTCGACGATAAGCGGTATCATGCAAAACGCAAGATACGCGCAGTAAAACAATATGCTTTGTAAATTCATTTCCGGAAGGAGCAGTTCCGGATAGTATTCAATGGTACTGTGCCCGGCAGCCGCGCCGGCTATGATACCGGCCGCGATCAGCGCCATGATCAGAGACAGCGTCACGTCCCTGCTGTCGAACCGCAGATCGTGATACGATACTCTGCCCCTGAGTCCGTAGCCTCTGGCCCTCATGGAAAGAGCCGTATCTACCGAATTTTCCAGAGCCCATGTAACCATCATGGAAAAAGCGCCGATGCCGCTTCTGAATCGCTGCTTCCTGCCTGCTTTAGCCCCTGCGGTATCAAGAGCTTTCTGTCCCATGCGGATGTCCTTCATTTTCCGTGAAAACAGCGGAATGGATCTCAGGACCACAGACAGTATCAGCGAGATCACAGGCAGCACACGCCCGAATATATAGAGAGTCTTATCACTAGTCATGACTATGCTGGCGCAATAGCACCATAATACAGCGCTGACCACCATAACAGCCATGGCCGCGCCGTAAACAAGGGCCTCTTTAGTCACAGGGTTGTCATTGAGATAAAACAGCGTAGTAACCCCGTGATGATTGAAAAAGAAATTCACTCCCGCTGCTATGATTATCAGCGGTATGCATACGCACAGCATGAACTTCACAGCCTTCATCCTTTTCAGATATACGGCATACGAAAAAGCCCCCGCCAATGACGCGATAATGCAAGCCGGGGACGTGAAAAGAACGGAAGTCACGATAACTGCCGTAAAAAATGCCAGACATATGGTCGGATGATGTGAACTGAACGTTTCCCTCATATCAGAGATCCTCCCCCAGATCACAGGTGTACGCCCACTCTATAACATCGTTTCTGCCGATGGAATAAGCGCTGCACCCTACGCCGGGCGCCTTTCCGTTGACTTTATATATCCAGCCGCTTCTGGAATTCACATCTTTTTCGTAAATGTTGTTTATTGCTTCAATGTACGCTGTGCCGTACTGTGTGGTACCCTGATACGAAATATGTATCTTCTTTTCCCTGAGTACCTTTTTGGTTATGTCAAAGGCGCTTTCACCGCCCTTTAATTTCACCTTTGTTTTTCTGACTATGACGCCGGAATCCGGCACCAGTTTCTGAAGACTGTCAGGAAGTTCATCCTTTATTGCGGTAAGTGTATGGCACGTAACGGAAAAATAGCAGTATTTTGCCGCTTTCTTCTTGTGGCTGTCCTTGTGACTGTCACCTGAAGACCTGGTGTTATCCGAAGATGAGCGTTCCGTCTTTTCCTTGTTCGATCCGCTCCTGTCAGATGCCTTTTTGTCCGGTGAAGAATTACCTGAGCGGGTGCCTTCTGTTTTTGAAGATGCTGTTTTGCTGTTTTTATCCTGTTTGCCGCTGTCTTTTTCAGCCTTTTTATCTTTTGATTTGCTGTCTTCTTTCTTTGCGGACTTGTCCTTTACAGCATCACCGGCGCTGACGTTCTGTTCAACTGTCACGCCGGTATCGCCCTGCTGTTCTTCACTTCCGCATCCTGTAAAAAACACACATGTAAAAAGCAGCACAAAGATGACCGCCAGCGGCAGCAGTCTGCCGCCGGGTCTTCCTGTCTGTCTTTTCTGTTCCCGCGTTGTACTGCGTGACATACCGTTTTATATCCTCTTCCTACTTTGTTTTCACGCCTTTTGCCGGTGAAAGCGGGCTGTAAACCTTACCGCCCTTTGAAGTCTTGTAGACTTTTACTTTATAGAAATACTTTTTACCTGATTTCAGGTTCTTGTTGGTCCAGCTTGTGACCGTTTTCTTAGTGATAGTCTTGACAGTCTTAAATGTTCCTGTTTTCTTAGCTGCTCTTAAGATCACGTAACCTGTCGCGTCGTTCTGCTTTTTCCACCTAACTGTGACAGCCTTTTTCTTTGGTACCAGATTAGTGATCAAAGTCTTTGCCGGAGCAATAGTAACTTTGCAGCTTGCGAAGAGTGTATTCGAAGCTGTTGCCTTGATCTTCGCGATGCCTGCGGATTTAGCCGTTACCTTGCCTGAAGAGTTTACCGTGGCTACTGTCTCATCAGATGTGGACCATGTCACTCCGTTGGCTGCGACCGCGCCGTAACCGGGCATCACTGAAGCTGCCAGGCTGACGCTCTTGCCTTTAGCCGGCTTGACCACAGTTTTATCGAGTACTACGCACTGGATAAACGGCATATCGGCAGTTGAACCATCAACGCTGTATGCCATTGTGAGCACGTCTCCGTCATTCAACTGTTTATCCTGATCGGCACTGATGTCATTGACCATGTTGTCAGTTCCGTTGTAGCCGGGCTCTGCCCCGTTTACAAGGAATAACCAGCCGCTCATGTCATAGAACGAGCCCCATGAATCCACCTGTATGCCCAGGCCGCCTTTTAAGCCGTCAAATTCTTGAAAAATGACGAACCCCATGATTTGTCGTTAATAAATGCTATACCGTTATCACTGCAGGCTTTTTCGATTGCATAAGTGGCATTTTCGTTCCTTGGCAGGGTTACTTTATATTCATCCACCAGTGTCCCTGTCCAGCGCGGTGACACCTTGGTTCCCTGATCGTTTACCAGCGCCGAGGTGAAATTGTCGTTCTTTATGGTCACCTTGACTGTTATGTCACCATCCTCAGCGAATGCCATTGCCGGCATCATGGCGATGACCAGCGCCACTGCTGTAATTATCATAAGCACTTTCTTTTTCATCTTTTCCTGTCCTTTCTCCTGAGCGTTTCAATTCTCCGTTCCGGCCGGGATCATCCGCCCGCCCGGATCATTTCTTTGCTCTGCAATAACTTTTATTTGAAAACGCGCCATACGCGGTTTTACCGTTGACCTTCCTGAATGTCCGTACCTTATAGTAGTACCTTTGCCCCTTTTTCAGTTTTTTGTTTGTCCACTTGAGAGTAGTTCCTTTGTTAATAGTCTTTATTCTTTTGTATGTACCGTTTTTCTTCGTGGATCTGTAGATCTGGTACCCTGTGGCGTCCGCGACTCTTTTCCAGGTGATACGGGCTTTCCTGCCCTTCAGCGCCGTGGCCTTTACCGTGGTTTTCGCAGGGATCTTTATAAACGCCGCCTTTAGTTCGTGAGGCGCCGACACATTGCTGAACGTGTATTTTGTTTTTACGCCCTTCGATGTCCCGTCGACTGTAACATCCACGCACTTATATCCGCTTTTGGCTTTGATATAGAAAGTATGGCTGCTTCCGGCCTCTGCTGAAAGCCCTGCAGTCACTGTTCCTCCGGCGGTTGCATGTGTCCACAGTGTATATCCAGGCTCCAGCGCCATAAGGTAGCCTGAATCGTTCCTGTAATAGATCCTGCCGTCTTCCATCAATATTCCTGTCATGTTGAACTGTCTGAGATCTTTCGGCGGAGTGAAAAGCTCTATCATTCCGCTGAGCCGGCCCTCAGCATCTGCCTTTGCGGCAAAGATGCCGCCGGGTTCTCTATTATATGAACCGTACAGATAGAGCCCTTCTTCGCTTTCTTTTGCAGTCGAAATCATAATGCCGTTCTGTGTATAGCCGAATCCTTTTACAGAACTTATCTTTGAAAGGTCTTCTGTGCTGTATGAATTGACGGTTCCGTCGGCGCAGCAGTAATAGATGACCCCGTTATATATGGTCGCTTCTCCGGTTGACGCAGCAGGAAGTTTTACTTTTACAGTCCCGCTCTCTGTCGCACAGGGTTCCGGCAGACCTTCCGTTCCTTCTTCTGTACTTATTCTGAATTTATAGGCGTATCCTGCCTGTGTGACTGTATACAAAGCTTCTCCGTCGCTGACTACAGCTGCTCTGGAATTGCCTGCCATGACCGGATCCGTATCGACTACAGGCGTTTCAGGGGGTACGTCGTAAGCATCGTAATCTGCGCCCTTCATACAGGTATAAAGCGGTGTATTTGTACCTCCGTCCTGGGATCTGAGCCCGTTTTCAGAGGCAAAGTACACATACCGGTCTGATACATACGCATTCGCCAGATAAAAACCGCCTGTGTGTTCAACTCTCCAGACAGGATCCCGCTTTCCGATCTTGTAGCAGTAGTAATATCCCTTCTGCACGTCCCCGTACCAGGTGCCGAAATAGTAGTATCCTTCACCATCACAGACGATATTTGTGGTTATCTGGTAACCCTCCGTCATTTCCCTTCTGCTGTCTTTCCGTGTAGTGAAAATCGTCTCAAGGGTGTCTGCGTCAAGGCCTCTCACCTGGTTTTCAGCCAGAGGTACCAGCAGTATTCCATCAGTTTCACCGTTATCCGTGGAAAAACTTCCCCAGGCGCTTTTTTCAACATATGTGACGGGAATGATATTGAATACCTGCCCTGAAGGTATCGATACTTTCCTTACGGTTTTTCCTGTGTGTCTGTTTATCTTAAGAACATTTGACTTGGTCTCTACATACAGATAATCATCATGTATCGCGGGAGGCGTAGGATTATTGGCCCATCCGGTGCCCAGTTTCACAGCCCACTTGATTCCTGCGTAGTTTTCAGCGTAATCCATGTATTCATCAGTAACTTCTGCTTTTGCGCTGTCGGAAACAGCCCAGAGACACAGGATCAGAAATAATACAGCAGCAGCGGCAATTACCTTCAAGTT
>JAUMVF010000082.1 GCA_030530305.1 Bacillota bacterium | reverse complement strand
ATGTGAGAGTGGGAGAGAGCCAGTTCTTTGTAACAGAAGCCTGTGAGTATATGGACGCGTTTCTGAACAGCCGGCCCAGGATAGAGATAATACTCAACATTGATTCAGATCATCTGGATTATTTCAAAGATATAGAGCATATCGCCAATTCATTCAGGGAGTTCGCAAAACGCGTGCCTGACGATGGCGTGATCATCGCCTATGACGCCAATCCTTTCGTGCGCAGCATAGTTAAGGATATGGACAACGTCATCACCTTCGGCTTCAGTGACAGCTGTGACTACAGCGTTGAAGACGTCATATTCAACTCCAGCGGAAATCCTCAGTTCTATGTCAATTATCATGGAATGAGACTGTGCACGGTAATGATGTCGATACCGGGGGAACACAACATACTGAATGCTCTGGCGGCTATTGCCTGCTGCCACTATCTGGGCGTGGACGTTTCCGATATAGTGGAGACTCTGGAAGAGTACAAGGGCACACAGCGCAGATTTGACATAATGGGCACCACCAATAACAATATCAAGCTGATTGACGATTATGCCCATCATCCGACAGAGATAAAGGCGACGCTGGATGCTGTAAGCAATATGAAATACAAGAACCTTTGGGTTCTTTTCCAGCCCCATACCTACACAAGGACCATGGCGCTGTTCGATGAGTTCGCCGAATCCTTTGAAAAGGCGGACGTGGTGGTTCTGGCTGAGATCTACGCTGCCAGAGAAAAGAACATACACAAGATAAGTTCCGAAAGTCTTGTGAAAGAGATCAAAAAGGATTACCCGAGGAAGGAAGTATATTTCTATCCGGATTTCGAGGAGATGGCCAACTTCGTTTATGAGAATGCGGAGCCGGGAGATCTGGTAATAACCATGGGAGCGGGAGACATATACAAAGTCGGAGAAAGGATCCTTGAGATAGACAGAGAAGTATACAAAGGAGGATACAGCAGGTGAGCAGTATTTCCGGAAAATGCCCCGCCGATATAGGCGAGGTGGAAAAAGCAGAAAAGGAACGGATCGAAAGGAATCTGGCCCTTGCCAAAGAGGGCGTAAAGTTCATCGATATCCGTACTGCGTATATAGACGATGATGTACAGATAGGAAAGGGGACGCTGATATATCCTCTGGTAACTCTGGAAGGTTCGGTAAAGATCGGTGAGGACTGTATCATAGGCCAGAACACCAGGATCGTGGATTCGGAGATAGGAGACAGGACCGAGATCCACAGTTCTGTGATCATTGAAAGCAAGGTGGGTTCGGAAACGAAGGTCGGCCCGTTTGCGTACATGCGCCCAGGCAGCACTGTGGGCGACGGATGCAAAGTAGGCGACTTCGTGGAGATAAAGAATTCTTCAATGGGAGACGGGGCAAAAGCATCGCACCTTACATACATCGGCGATTCCGATGTGGGAGGCGGAGTGAATCTCGGCTGCGGTGTGGTCTTCGTCAACTTTGACGGCAGCAGGAAGTACAGGAGCACGGTAGGAGAAGGCGCGTTCATAGGATGCAACTCAAATCTTATCTCCCCTGTCAATATCGGCGAAAAAGCCTATATAGCTGCCGGGAGCACCATAACGGAGGATGTTCCGCCGGGAGCACTCTATATTGACAGAGGAAAGGCTGCTGTCAAGGAAGGCTGGGTGGAAAAGAAAGACATACTGACCAGAAAGAAATAACGGGATCGTCTATTGAACATCATAACGATCATGCAATGAAAAGGAGCGGAGAAATGAAAAACGGGCAATTTTCAAACTACAAAGTTTTCACAGGCAACTCGCACACAGAACTGGCGGAAGAGATAGCGTCCATAATGGGAAAACCCATGGGCAACGCTACTGTTTCAAAATTCAGTGACGGGGAGATCTCAGTCAGCATGTGGGAATCGGTTCGCGGAACGGATGTATTCATCGTTCAGTCAACGAGCGATCCTGTAAACGACAATCTTATGGAGCTGCTGATAATGATAGACGCCATCAAGAGAGCATCAGCAGGAAGGATCAACGCGGTCATCCCGTATTACGGATACGCGAGACAGGACAGAAAAGCTAAAGCGAGAGATCCAATAACAGCAAAACTCGTAGCTGATCTGATAGTCGCCGCCGGCGCGGACAGGCTTCTCACCATGGACCTTCACGCGTCACAGATTCAGGGATACTTCAATATCCCGGTTGACCACCTTGTGGGACTTCCTATTCTGGTGAACTATTTCAAGGAGAAAAACATCGAGGATCTGGTAATCGTTTCTCCTGACCACGGAAGTGTTACAAGAGCCCGTAACATGGCCAACCCGCTCAACGCTCCTATAGCTATCGTCGATAAGAGAAGACCTGAGCCTAACAAAAGCGAGATCATGAACATCATCGGCGACATAGAAGGAAAGAACTGCATACTCATAGACGATATGATAGATACTGCAGGAACCATAACCAATGCAGCAAACGCCCTGAGGGATCTGGGCGCCAAGAGTGTAAAAGCCTGCGCTACACATCCTGTTCTTTCGGGACCTGCTGTTGAAAGGATCAACGATTCGGCAATAGAGGAACTGGTACTGCTGAATACCATCGCTATACCGAAGGACAAGAAGATAAAAGGAATGGTACAGCTCTCAGTTGCGCCGCTCTTCGCAGAGGCGATGATGAGAGTATTCAACAATGAATCGATCAGCAAACTTTTTGACTGATTCGGAGCATAAGACATGCACATTATAACCGGCCTCGGAAACCCGGGGCGAAAATATGAAAACACCAGACACAATCTGGGATTCATCACTGTAGACAGACTGGCAGAGGAGCACGGGATTTCTGTAACGAAATCGAAGCACAAGGCGCTGATCGGAGAGGGAAGGATCTCCGGTCAGAAAGTCCTGCTGGTGAAGCCGCAGACCTTCATGAACTTAAGCGGAGAGGCTGTCAGGGCAGTGATGGATTACTATAAAGAACCTGTTGAGAACCTTCTGGTCATCTACGATGACGCGGATATCCCCGCGGGGGCCGTCCGCATAAGGAAGAAAGGCGGCGCAGGGACCCACAACGGCATGAGATCTGTTGTATCCTGTCTCGGAGACGACGGTTTTGCCCGTATAAGGATCGGCATCGGCACTCAGGATGACAGAGATATAGTCGACCATGTGCTGGGCGGATTTACACGCGAAGAGACGGATGTCATGAGAGAAGCGGTGCTGACTGCCGTGAGCGCCGTGGAGTGCATGCTCTCAAAAGGCATCGACATCGCAATGAACGAATACAACACCAGGAAGGAAACTGTATCTGAGGAAGACTGAAAGGCTGGGGCAGATGGCTGAAAAGGGAATAATCAATATTTCCGGAGTTTCGGACAGTCAGGTCGCGCCTGTTGCGGCAGAAATAATAAAAGAAAACAAGGGTCAGTGTCTGCTGGTCGTAAGCTCTCTCACCAGAGCTAAGCGGCTGGCAAATGACCTTTCTTTTTTTACCTCCGGGAAAGTCTATGTGCTCCCTGAGGAAGAGGAGCTTTTTATACCTTATGAAGCCAGAGACCACGGGCTCTTGCAGGAAAGGCTGACCGTGCTGAAAGCGGTGGAGCAGGATCCGGAATGCATAGTCGTTGCTCCCGTTACCGGAGCTGTGAAAAAGATGCCCCCGGCTGACACATTCAGGTCGAGGACTGTGCGGATACAGACAGGCGGCGATCTGGACCCTGCGGTACTGAAGGACGAGCTTACGACCATGGGATACGAAAGGCTTCCCCTTGTGGACGGGAGAGGCCAGTTCGCTCTGAGGGGCTCCATAATAGATATTTTTCCGCCGGATATAGATGATCCGGTCAGGATCGAGCTTTTCGATACGGAAGTCGACTCCATAAGGACCTTCAGCATGGACACCCAGAGATCCATAGAGAATCTGGACGAAGTGACTGTTTATCCCGCGGAGCAGATGATAAGAGACGATGCCGTATTCGAAAAAGCCCTTGAAAAGATAGACAAAGCCTACGCTAAAAGGGCGGCGGCGCTGAAGAGGAAAAAGGCGGACGCGGAAGTTATACGGAACCTGGAGAACAAAAGGGAACAGATAACAGACTATATAAAAGAAAACACCAACATACCCCGGCTTGAGAATTACGTCGGATATTTCTATGAAACGCCGGGAACCATACTCGATTATATGAGTGACCCGCTGGTCATGATCGACGATCCGGCGGCCACACTCAAATATTACGAGGACAGGATCAGGGAATTCGTTTCTGATTTTGAAGTGATGCTGGAGCGGGGAAGAGCAGTCCCCGAGGATAAAAACAGTTTCCCACAGCTTGATGATTATCTTGATCTTTATTCCTGCGGGGAAAAGAACGTATATATATTTACTCCTTTTGCCGGACGGGTAAAACATATCAGCGAATATCTTGAGATAAGAAATATACAGGGAAGACAGACGCCGGCCTTTGGCGGGCATCTTGACGTGTTCGAAAAAGAACTGGGATCGTATATCTCCAAAGGATATGAAGTGAATCTTGTGTGCGCCGACGCGGACAGGGCGGAGAACATGCGTCAGTATATCGACCACATGGGATCGCTTTCGGATGTAAATATACTGGAAGGGCAGCTCATGTCCGGCATAGATCTTCCTGGGAGGAAGCAGTGCTGGATACGTGACGAGGATGTCTTTAACATAAGGCCGAAAAAGAAAAGAAGAAAGAGAATATCTTCCGCAAAGGGAAGCCCCATACGGAGTTTTTCCGATATCGCCAAAGGCGACTATGTGGTTCATGAAAGCTACGGCATCGGAAAGTTCCTCGGGATCGAGCAGGTAACAGTCCAGGGAGTCCGGAACGATTATCTGAAGATCAAATACGCCGGGACAGCGATGCTTTACGTGCCGGTGGACAATATGGACGTGATCCAGAAATATGTTGGATCGGATTCCGCCTCGCCGAGACTGAACAATCTTTCGGGAGTCGAGTGGAAAGCGACGAAGGCAAAGGCTAAAGCTGCCATAGCCCACATGGCTGAAGAACTGATCGAGACTTCGGCGGCGAGGAAGATCGAAAAGGGATACAGGTTCGGCCCCGATTCTGAGTGGCAGGGGCAGTTCGAAGCGGACTTCCCGTACACTGAAACAGACGATCAGCTGAAAGCGGTCGAAGAGATAAAAAAGGACATGGAATCCTACGAGCCTATGGACAGGCTTCTTTGCGGCGACGTGGGTTTCGGCAAGACGGAAGTGGCGGCCAGGGCGATCTTCAAGTGCCTGGCAGAAGGCAAACAGGCGGCTATGCTGGTTCCTACGACCATACTTGCGAATCAGCATTACTATACTCTCAAAGAGAGACTTGAAAAGTTCCCCTTCAGAGTCGCGATGATGTCCAGATTCAGAAGCCCCGCCCAGCAGGCGGAGACGGCGGAGAAACTGGCGAAGGGCGAGGTGGATTTTGTCGTAGGCACTCACAGGCTTCTTTCAGAAGATATCAGATTCAAAGACCTGGGGCTTCTGGTAGTGGACGAGGAACAGCGTTTCGGGGTCCGTCATAAGGAGAAGATAAAACAGCTGAAACACAACGTGGATGTGCTCACTCTTTCCGCGACGCCGATACCGAGGACTCTGCATATGTCCCTGTCCGGCATAAGGAACATGAGCCTTATGGAAGAGCCGCCGGAGGACCGTTATCCGGTACAGACCTATGTGGCCGAACAGGATGACGACATAATCAGGGAAGCCATAAGCCGGGAGATAGACCGGGGCGGACAGGTGTACGTGGTGTTCAACAGAGTCAGGGGCATCAACCAGATCGCGGCGAGGATACGCAGTCTGCTTCCGGATATAACCGTCGGAGTGGGTCACGGCCAGATGAAGGAGGAAACTCTGGAGAACGTGCTGATGGATTTCGTCAGCGGACAGACGGACGTGCTGGTCTCCACCACGATAATCGAATCAGGCATGGATATACCGAACGTGAACACCATGATCGTAATGGACGCGGACAGATACGGGCTTTCGCAGCTTTATCAGCTGAGAGGCAGAGTAGGCAGGTCCAACAGGGTGGCGTACGCCTATCTGATGTACAGGAAAGACAAGGTTCTGACTGAACAGTCCGCCGGAAGGCTGAGAGCCATAAAGGAATTCACCGAATTCGGCGCGGGATTCAGGATAGCCATGCGTGATATGGAGATGCGCGGGGCAGGTAACCTGCTTGGCACGGAGCAGCATGGACACATGATGAAGATAGGATACGAGCTGTACTTCAAACTTGTGGACAACGCGGTGAGGAAACTGCGGGGCGAAGAGACTCTGCCTGAGGAAGACGGTCCGGTAGTCGAGCTTGGAACGCCGGCTTTCATTCCCGACAGATATATAACCGACGAGATACTCAAACTTCAGATGTATAAGAGGATAGCGGAGATAGATTCAGAAGAAGATCAGGCGGATGTGACCGACGAGCTTATAGACCGTTTCGGAGACATACCTGAGGAAGTGGAAAATCTCATAAAGATATCAAGGATCAGATCTCTTGCGGCTAAGAACAGGTTCGATAAAGTCAGCAGGAAGAATGACCATATATATTTCCATGCGGAAGAAGGCGGAGGCCCGACACCGGAAGGCATGGCAAACGCTGCTGCCGAATTCGGAGTCAGACTTTTCATCCACGGCGGCGTGGAACCGGAAATAAAGTACACCCCGGAGAAAGAGGATGTGCCCGCGCAGGTCATAAAGGTGCTTGAAGCATTTTCTTTTTCGCTGTGATGTAGTATAATTATTTCTGGTATTTTTCAATTGAAACATCAGAGTTCTGATACAGGGGGTCCATATGCTTTTTAAGAACATAACCATAATAGATGAAAAAATACAGGTCAGAGAGAACATGTATGTCGGCGTGGAAGGCGACACAATAGACTATATCGGCGAGACTGAACCTGAAAAAGACTACGGTGAGCAGTACGACGGCAAAGGGAAACTGCTCATGGCAGGTTTTGTCAACGCTCACGCCCATTCACCGATGACGCTCCTCCGGGGCTATGGTGAGAACATGGCTCTTCAGGACTGGCTCAACAAAAAGATATTCCCCTTTGAGGCAAGACTTATCGGCGAAGACGCTTACTGGGGGACTCTGCTTGCCATGGCAGAATCCATAAGATACGGTATCGTTTCCACAACGGATATGTACTATATGACTGAGAATATGGTGAACGCTGTAGTTGAGAGCGGGGCAAAAGCCAACATCTCCAGGGCGATAACCAACATGACCGGAAGAGACCTCTTCACCATGGAGGAGTTCTATGAAGAGAAGAACGCGGTTGATATGTTCGACGGCGCGGGAGACGGAAGGGTGAAGATAGACGCCAGTCTCCACGCGGAGTACACTTCAGATCCCGACACGGCCATGAAACTGGCCCAGTACGCAAAACAGGCGGGGAT
>JAUMVF010000081.1 GCA_030530305.1 Bacillota bacterium | reverse complement strand
CACGATATGATCACGTATAAAATCCACAACTGTGTAGGAATATAATCCTCCGGTATAGCGGAATGCGATATTCTGAGCGTAATCATTTCCGACGACGTTAATGCCGCGGTTCAGGATCTTCAATAATCCTTCATTGCCGATCTCTACGCCGTAACAGCGGTCATCATTACGGGAAAGCTGGGTGCGGGACAGGGACTTGTATTTGCTGTTTTTTAACATATCATTCGCCCTGAGGCCGTTTAAGGTAGTACACTTTGCTTTTCCGTCAAGGACAGCATCAAGGCAGTCCTGAATCGTAGGGTAGAAAGATATTTTTGCGTCAGGGAAATTCGTTTTTACATAGTAATACTGCATTCGGTTATTTTTATTGACAGCAAAACTTTTGACAGTGTCCTCGGTGTATTTTACCTTGAAGATCAGCTCTGTCGATGTTGACGCGATCGGGGTGGATTGATATATTCCGTTCTCCTCGGAAAAAAACAATCCGCCGCCTACCGGGAAAGCGACATCTATTTTTTCCGAAGACATGGCTTTGATCATTTCATCATAATTTGCGTATCCCTTGTATGTAATATCCAGATCATCGATTCCCAGTTCTTTTATCATTTTTGATGTCAGATCTTTTACGATGCCGGTGGCGTTGCCTTGTTTGTCTGTATCACTGTACGGAAGATAATTCTCCAGGTATCCGACACGCAGGCGGTCGTGTCCGTGCAGCCACTCCTTTTCAGCAGTCGAGAAAGCTCTGGCAGAGAAGCTTACAGGGTAATATTTTGTTTTGAGAGAGTGCAGATAATTCGGCTCTTCTACTGCCAGCATTGCCTGCGCGGTATTCAGTTCTGCCAGTATATCTTTGCGTTTTTTACTGACACATAAGAAATAGTCTGATTCGCCAAATGGAAAAAGCACTTCCGCGTGTTTTCTGCCATAGGCGCCATCGCCTTCTGCCGCGAGGATATCAACTTTACGTGAATCAAAGTCATCGAAAAGTGTTTCGTAATCCTGATATGGTTTTACGGTTGCTGAAACTTTGTGTTCACTCAGATAACGTTCGAGGACGTCTTTCATGGCGCTGTCAAGCACCCCTATCGTTTTTCCCGAAAGGCTGGACGGGTTTGTGGTTATGTCATTATCCGCATAATGCTTTACAAGGCTGTATGTTTCATTTCCCATCGCGATATCCGGATATCCGATCAGCGCTTCGCGGTCTTTTTTCCGGGCCAGTCCCGCCAGAAGGTCGATCTTACCGTCCAGAAGCATCTGGTACAGATCGCCGTAACTTCCATAAACATATTTGTATTTCCAGCCTGTATACTCGGACAGTTTAAGATAATACTCATAAGCGTAACCTTTTTTGACTGCGTTTTCAGATGCGCCCTCCTGGAACACCTCGTTCTCATAATAGCCGACCCTGACTACGTTTTCTTTTGATCCTGTGGCGTTTACAGGCGCCTGAATAACGGACACTATCAGAAACAGCGTCAACATCAGGACCAGCAGTCTGCACAGGTGTTTTAAATGATTTTTTATGATAATTCTGTTCATGTTACTAATTCCTCAGATCTGAAATCGATACATATGTTTCGTCTAATTATAATATCTGCCGCGGATTTCTTCAACTTCCGGCTCCGTCAGTTTGCCGGCACACATGATACCGGATGAGAAAGACCCGGGGCTGCCGGCGCCGCAGATTTTTTTTGTTATTATTCAAACGAAAGACAGAACATAGGTGATGTCATAAGGGCAAGAAGTTTATGATCAAGGAAAAAATCGATTTTTTTTATTTTAAAGGTGGGAGTTTTCTTTTTATATGTATCTTAATAGGTAAGAGTATCTGTACAGTATCAACCAGCAGGCATACGAAGATATGTAGCATATTGCGGAGGAAGAAAGGATGAAAACGATCAGAACGAAACTATTAGTAATGTTCATGGCGATCGCGCTGGTATTTGCCATGACGCCGCAGATAGCTCAGACGGCTGTTGCGGATGATGGGGGCTTTTATGTTCCGATGACGGTGACCAGCGGATTCAATATCGACGGCGTGTATGTGCCGGGCGGTGGCAATGTCAGCCAGCTGGACAGTGCCAGTTACTGCTATTACGCTGACGCAGACAGGGCAGGCTCCTTGCCTCCGGGCGGAGTCATAGAAACTACAGGCGGTAAAATTTTTAAACTGGCACCGTACAATGGGAAAAACGTTGTGCGGTTAAATAATGCGACTGGTAATGTGTCTGTTAATTTCAGCGATGACAGCAAAGTCGAGTGTAAGAAGATCGCATTCCTGGCTACGGGCGGCAACGGCGGCGGAACAGTCACTGCAACAGTTCATTTTTCAGGGCAGAACAGCATTGTAAATCAGAACTTTACAGTGCCGGACTGGGCTGAAACAGAAGGTGCGGTATATACATGCGGAAGATGCACCACCTGGGGCAGTAATTTTACAGAAAACAATGCTTTCGGATTGTTTGAGTGCGCTATCAATATACCGGCTGAATATCAGGGATACAAAGTGGATTCGCTGGATCTGAAGGCAACTTGCAGTAGCAACGATGCGACCATATGTATTTTTGCAGTATCAGGCGTTTCCACATCCAGCAAACTGACTGTGTTGTTTGATGGTAACGGAGGTACAGCCGCGCAGGAAAAAATGACGGCAGATGCAAACGCGAGCATCACACTTCCGGATGCGACCTGGGAAGGAGTTCATTTCGACGGATGGTTTGGCGGCGATACGAAGGTGGGTGACGCAGGCGAAACATACACAGTTACTAAGAACGTGCTCCTGAAAGCGCACTGGACAGATAACAGAGAGTACATCTGGTACTATCTCACTTCCTATAGCGCTAATAAAGTTAAACTCTATAAAAATGAAGATGGAACATGGACGCACCCAACCAGAAGCAACTATGTCTTCAAAGGGTTTTCAACGGCCTATAATGGTGCAGTAATTGATGACAGTCAGTTGGAAAGCGGAGGAACGTATTACGCCATATGGGAGGAGGCTCCTTATATATATGTACAGTGGCCAAACGACAGGAGCCCGAACCGGTACTATCTGGATGAAAGCGGTAAGGTGAATTTGCCTAAAAAAGGAACAACAGTTGAGAACTACCGCGTTGACGGCTACTACAAAGACAGTTCATTGAAAGAAGAGATCGACGTCACTAAGGCTATACCGAAGGCGCTTTATGGGAAAACGATCTTTGCGGGCACTACGAGAACCGGTACATCAATATGGGTTCAGGGCAAACGTATAACCAGTAAAAACTGCAGCGACGTACTTGGCAACGGCAAAGTGAAGTTCGATATGAAGACCGGCGTTCTCACATTGAACAATGCAACTATCAAAAGCGTTGTCACAGAAGGATATTCCGAGGGCATAACAAGCGGTGAAAGTCTGACAATAAAACTTATAGGCAAAAACACAATAAACTGCACCAGCGGTGACAACATTTACAATTACCAGGCTGGGATATTTGCAGATGGGAAGATAAAGATCAGCGGATCCGGGTCGCTTACGATAAATATGGCTGCGGATGTTGATACCGAAAAATATGGTCTAAAAGCCTATGGAACTGCCGATATACGGGCGGATCTGAATATCAATATCAAGGGAGACTACGATTCTGCAGGCTATGGGTTGTTCGCTTACGACGATGTTACATTTGATGGATCAAATGCAAAGATAAGCGTCAAGAACTCTTCAGATTCATCTGCATATGGAATATTCTGCTACGGTGAAGATCTGTATGTCAAAAATGATA
Organism: Bacillota bacterium; assembly: GCA_030530305.1. Classification (GTDB taxonomy): domain Bacteria; phylum Bacillota; class Clostridia; order Peptostreptococcales; family Anaerovoracaceae; genus RGIG7111. The sequence continues at coordinate 3,689 of JAUMVF010000081.1, read as the reverse complement.
CAGATCTGAAAGTGGATGCTAAGACAGGGTTATATGCAATAGATGATTTGTTGATCCACATGGGATCCAAAATGGAAGTTACCGGGTCTGAACGCGCCTTTAACTCCGTTTATCTGTCAACGGAAGTAGTGAATCAGGGAGCAGGCTACAAGGAGATCGGAGATACAGAATATAAGCGTTGGGAAGGTTCAAGCGGTTACGGTCTTGATTATGAGGATATCAAAAGCGTTCTCATACCCATGAACAAAACGAATCACATCAAAGCTGTTCCTCGCACGTGCACGAAGAACGGTAATATCGAGTACTGGAGCATGGTAGCGGACGGAGAAACTATATATTACAACGAGGCTTATCCGTACAGCGATCATGAGATATCTCTTGCCGACACTGTTGTGAAAAAACTTGGCGGCGAGCATAAATGGGTTCTCAGTAAAGTTATCAAAAAGGCTACGGCCAAGGCTGCAGGTAAAAAACTCAACAAATGCACACGCTGCGGCACGACCAAAACAGTTGCTATACCTAAACTGGCTCTGTCGGTCAAAGGAAAGACAGCAAAGGTCAGCGCAAAGACCCTGGAGAAAAAGGCTGTGACAGTCAAGAAGGCAAAAGCCCTTACTGTAAAGAAGTCAAAGGGTAAGCTGACATACAAGAAGACAGGCGTTATCAAGAAGAAGTTTGCCGGCAAGTTCAAGGTAAACAAAAAGAACGGCAGCATAAGGGTCAGCAAAGGTCTGAAGAAAGGCACCTACAAAGTAAAGGTCAAAGTTACCGACGCAGGCAACAAATTCTACGCAAAGAGGACCAAGACGGTGACCGTCACGATCAAAGTGCAATAGCTGCGTAAGATAAGATTACGAACAGTGGTCCACGGAATCTCCCATGGACCGCTGTTCATTTCTGTAAATTTTCTTTTCTGCGCCGGTGATCAAATACAGAAAAAAGCAGGCACAGTTGCTGACAGGGGTACCGGTGAAGCGCAACGGCAGGGGGAATGACGATGAAGAAGTTCAGAACAAAAAGGTTTCTTTTCATTCTTGCTTTCTCGATGGTGATGACCATCGGGACGCCGCTTGCTGTCGTTTCAGCGGAGTCTTCAGACGCACTGCCCTGCGACATGTGGGTAGAGCCGTCTGATGCGAACGGGATACCTGCGCGGATCGATGTCTTTAAAGCTGAGGACGGTGGAGCCTCAAAGGATAGCGGATACACATATCAGTTGTATCTCCCCGATAATGCCCATGCAGAGGCATGTTTTCTTTTCTGGATGGGTGATATGCGGATAACTGTCGATGGACGGACTTATGACAGCGGTGAATGTCCTGTACCCCCGGCGGATACGGAAAAAGTCTGTACTTTTAAAAACGGAGAATCTGAGCAGGGGTCATTTTCCATTCGGACATATCAGGGCTCTGAGGCTGTGACGCCCGTTTTTATCGATATAGATGAAAGCCGGGGTACCATTGAGGAAATGGACAGAGACACCCGGCACAGGAAGACCTGTTCGGGCAGGATCAACGTAGACGGACAATGGCACGACATGCCTAAGATCAAAGGCCGCGGCAATCTGTCGTGGACACTGGCAAAGGACAAGAAGTCATACAATGTCACTTTGGATTCGAAGATCACTATTAATGGTATAGATTCCCCAAAGTCCAAAAAGTGGTCTTTGCTCTCTGAAGTCATCGATCACAGTCTGCTTCGCAACGGGGCAGGATTTCACCTTGCTCACGAATTAGGTATAGGTCATGATACATCATCTGCTGATGTCTGGATGAACGGTGAATACCAGGGGTGTTACACGCTGACGCCCAAGAACGATTCCTTCGTCAATAAGAAGGGATACATGATAGAGCAGGATAATTACAAGGAAGACCTGCCGGTCGAGGCCGGCGGCGATCCGCAGTTTACACTCAGCGGTCTGGGAACTTCAGAACGAAAAGATATCATTACTGTAAAAAAGATAGGCGATGACCTGCTTGAAAAAGACGGGGAAGTCGATGAAAGTCCGGAGAACCAGAAAGCTGTTGCAGAGTCTATCAGAATCTGGCTCCAGGATGCCTGGGATGCTGTGAGATCTGATGACGGATATAATTCTAAGGGCAGGTATTACACTGAATATATAGACATAGAAAGTTTTGCCAGAATGTATCTGGTCCAGGAGTATGTCAAAAGCCTTGATGTCTGTGCCGGGAGCCTTTTCTTTCACAGGGACGGCATGACAGATGAAGATAAACTGATTGCCGGTCCGGTATGGGATCTGGATATCGCTCTGGGCGCCAGATCAAAGCCAGGTTATCTGACCGATCTGAGTTTGGGAAGAGGCGCTTTAATAACTGAGATAGATGAGAGAAAAAGTTCTCTTTACAGGACGCTGGGCAGACACGAGGATTTCATGGAAGAAGTAAGAGCCCAGTATGATGCCAACCGGTCGGTTTTTGATGATCTTGAGAGAAATGTGGCAGACATGGCCGGCCAGATCCGGGACTCTGCCATGATGAACCATATTAAAGTCAGGGATATCCTGGGGGGAAACTATCATAAATACAATACGGAAACTGTTTCAGGGCAGGGAACGGAGTATGAGCAGAGGATGCTGGCCACAACCGACTCCAGGACCGACTGGCCAAATTACGTGGAGAACCTGAAGACCTTCATCCGGGTCAGGTCCCTGTGGTTCAGCAGGACTGATTTCAAGCCGTGCGTTCACAGGCGGACTGAAGTCACTGAAAAAGCCACTTTGACAGACAGCGGCTCGATCACAAAAACGTGTGAGATATGCGGAAAACGGGAAGTAAAAGCCATCTATGCGCCGGAAAAGTTCAGACTGTCTCCTGCATCGTATGTTTACAACGGCAGAGACAGAAAACCGGCTGTCACTGTTACGGATTCCTCAGGAAAAGCCATACCGGCAGATAACTACAGTGTGGTTTATTCCAACAATAAAAATGCGGGTAAAGCATCAGCAACAATTACGTTCAGAGGAGATCATTACAGCGGCAGCAAGGAGCTTTCCTACATTATCAGAAAAGCGGAAAACCCGATGAAGATCAAAGCCGGGGCTGCGTTGATCCGGTACAGGAAACTGAAGAAGAAAGCCCGGTCTCTGAAGATAAACAAAGTGCTCAGCTTTGTCAGGAAAGGCAAAGGCACAAAAACTTATAACCTGACCGGTGTTAAAAAAACGAAAGCAAAAAAATATTTTAAGGTCAACAGGAGAACCGGCAAGGTGACTGTGAAGAAGGGCCTTGAAAAGGGAACCTACAAAATCAGGATCAAAGTCAGGGCGTCCGGTGATGCTAATCACAGGGCGAAAGTCAAAACGGTAATAATCAAGATCAATATAAAATAACAAGTGGTTATGATGTATTTTTCCACGAATGCGATAAGCCGGAGCAGTGTAAAAAAGAAACGGCCTTAAAAGTGACCGTAAGATAAAAAACCTGTTTCCGGCGGGGACGTCGGATGAGAAAGGCTTCTATGTGAACCCCGACAGGCACTGCAATGGTACTGATAATTGCTCTAAGACGAAAAAGTCAGTATCATTGCAACGTTTCCAGCCCCTTTTTTCAGGACAAAAGAACAAATGCGCGGTTTTACAGCAAAAACGATCGCTGAAACCCTTGCAATGGTACTGATAATTCTTTTGAGACGAAAAAGTCAGTATCATTGCAACGCTTCCGGCGTTTTTC
>JAUMVF010000080.1:980-7462 GCA_030530305.1 Bacillota bacterium | reverse complement strand
TTCGACTCAGGCTGCGTACACGATTCGTCCGGCAGCGGTGGAGATGCCACAGGGAGCATCTTTGACATATAAAGGGGCTGAACAGACCGGCGTACCTGCAAGTCAGGATTATGATATCAGTGCCAACACGGCGACTGATGCCGGTTCATATACTGCGATACTTTCACTGAAAGACAAGGAGAATAACACCTGGAACGACGGATCGACGGCAGATAAAAGAATTGCATGGACGATCGACCCGGCCAAAGTAAAAGTGCCGTCCGGCAAGACGCTGACCTATAACGGCAAAGCCCGGACCGGAGTCGTGACAGGCGTAAGGTATACGATTATCGGCAATAAAGCGACTAAAGCCGGTTCCTATACAGCAACTCTTACGCTTAAAGATAAAAAGAATACAACGTGGAGTGACGGGACAGTTGCGAATAAGAAGGTAAACTGGACAATTAAGAAAGCCGCCAACCCTCTGCGTGTAAAAGGCAAGACGGTCAAAGTAAAGTACAGTAAGCTAAAGAAAAAGGCTCAGACGCTGACAGTCACCAGGGTGATCAAGTTCAAGAAGAAGGCTGGCGACAAGAAAATATATAAACTCTCATCTGCCAACAAGGGAACAAAGAGTTTCAAGAAGTACTTCAAGATAAATAAGAAGACCGGAAAAGTCACTGTGAAGAAAGGCCTGAAGAAAGGCACATACAGGGTAACCGTAAAAGTCAAGGCAGCAGGCAATGCGAATTACAAGGCATCATTATACAAGAAAGTAACGTTTAAGGTCAGAGTCAGGTAGATATGAAAAGGTAAAACATGAGCAAAACAAAGGCAATCGTATATGCTTTGCTGGCAGCCGTGTTTTATGCGATCAATGTTCCGGTATCAAAGCTGTTGCTGGTTCATATAGGGCCAACTACAATGGCTGCATTGCTTTATCTCGGAGCAGGTATTGGTATGTCAGTTCTGTCTGTTGCAGACAAATCTGACAAGGGAGAGAAGCTGGACCGGCATGACCTGCCATACACGATCGGAATGATCGTGCTCGACATAGCTGCACCGATTTTTATGATGCTTGGAATAAGTTATGGTACTTCTGCCAATGCTTCTTTGCTTGGCAATTTTGAGATAGTTGCGACTACTCTTATCGCACTGCTGATATTCAAAGAGAGAGTTAGCAGAAGGCTTTGGGGCGCGATAGCGCTTATTACTTTTTCAAGCGCATTGCTTTCCTTTGAGGGGGCCGGAAGCTTCAGCTTTTCGTACGGATCGTTGTTCGTCATAGCTGCTACTGTATGCTGGGGCCTGGAAAACAACTGCACAAGAAATATTTCATCAAAAGACACATATCAGATCGTTATTCTGAAAGGCATTTTTTCCGGGCTCGGAGCACTGATAATTGCGTTTATAAAACATGAGAGCATGCCATCCCCCGGTTACATTGCGGCGGCGCTGCTATTGGGGTTTGCAGCTTACGGGCTGAGCATCTTCCTGTATGTGCGGGCGCAGAGTGTGATCGGCGCGGCGAAAACCAGCGCGTATTATGCTGTGGCGCCGTTTATCGGAGCATTTCTTTCATTTGCATTTCTGCATGAAGAACTCACCGTAATCTATCTGATATCGCTGCTCGTAATGATAGCCGGCGCATCTGTGGTAGTAGCAGACACACTGATCCGCAGTCATGAGCATGAACATCAGCACACATACACACATTTCCATAACGGTCATATGCATACACACATAATATTTCATTCTCATACTCATGATCATTATGTGACAGAAACAAAACACGGGCATCATCATTCTATGAAAGAGTTAGAAAGTGCGCACGTGCCACATAGTTAGTTTGAGGTTTGTGAGGACGATATAATGAGGGGAACAGTTGAACTGAAAACAGAAAGACTTGTACTACGAAAGCATCAAAGTGAGGATGCTGCGGTTCTGTTTGATAAATTTGGCAGCGATCCGCAGATGTTTGAATATTCCGGCTGGAATCCGTATCAAACGAGAGCGATGGCTGTGGAGACAGTTAAATCTTTTATTAACAGCTACGATGATCCGCATTTTTATGGCTGGGGAATCGAATATGAAGGGAAGTTGATTGGTACAGTTGGCGCCTATGATTACGATGCGGATAAAAACCGGATCGAGATTGGAATGAGTATCGAGAGGGCTTCGTGGGGGCGCGGATTTGCCACTGAAGCACTCACCGCCGTACTTCATTATCTGAATGATCATGAAAAAATCAAAACAGTTACCGCATGGTGTGCATCTGACAATAGAGGATCACAAACAGCGATGAAAAAAGCAGGGATGCAGATGACATGCGTGGAAGAAGGGGCACTGGAGATCAATGGGAAAACTTATGATAAACAGATTTTTGAGTACACAACGCTGTAGGAATCACAATGGATTGCCGGTCTTGTGACCCTGAACATTTTAATGGTACTGATATACCACTTTTCCATGGTATTATAAGAGTATGCCAGAACACATGAAAAAGGCTCGTGGAAACTGCAGCAAAAGAGAACGCGTGACTTGTGAAATGAGTATGAAAAAACACTGAAGATCAGGTGGGAGAAGATGAGCATTACAGTAAATCTATATTATAAGGGCAGCAACGGGAACGCGGGGAAGTTCGCGGAGGAAATGGAAGCAAGAGGAATCGCAGATGCCATAAGATCAGAGAAGGGAAATGAGCGGTACGAATATTTCATTCCTGTAAATGACCCGGAAACAGTGCTGCTTATCGACACCTGGGCTGACCAGGAGTCCCTTGACCGGCACCATGCCTCGGTCATGATGGATGAGATCGCAAAGCTGCGTGAAAAATACGATTTGCATATGACGGTTGAGAGGTACATATCGGATAACGACGGAGTGCCGGATAAAGACCGGGCATTCATAAAAAAATAATCATAGTGAGAATTGGGCATACTGAAAGGCGCTTTTAATATGAAAAAATACCGGATGCCGGTAATACTGCTGGCGATATTTGAAATAGTAGCCGTAACGCTGTGGCTGACTAAAGATAATCTTTTTTATCTTTTCAACTTCAGTTACATCGGGTGTTCGATCGCGTTGGGGATGTTTTTGTTTATACGTGAATACAAACACGCCAGGCGGATCGTTCAGTTGCTTGTGGGCCTGTATATACTGGTGTATCTGGGCTTTATCTGTGGGGAAAACATGCAGATCGAAGGCTTCTGGTATTATCTGTTTACAGGCGTATTTGAGGCTGCGACCATCCATTACGCGGTAGCTAAGATATTTGGTCCGCTTCTGTTTGGAAGAGGATGGTGCGGTTATGCGTGCTGGACGGCAATGGTACCGGATTTCCTGCCGTATAAGGTTCCTGAAAAACCGCGGAAGAAGATCGGATGGATAAGATACATCACCTTTGCAGCGTCGCTGATATTTGTTGCAGCCCTGTTCCTGGCGAAGGCCGGAAATATTGAAAAGATCATGTTCTGGGCGTTTATCGCAGGCAATGTGATCTACTATGCCACAGGAATAATCATGGCTTTCGCGTTTAAGGATAACAGGGCGTTCTGCAAATATATCTGTCCGATCACAGTGTTTATGAAACCTATGAGTTATTTCTCGCTGATACGTGTCAGGTGCGATAAGGACAAGTGTGTTTCCTGCGGGAAGTGTAAAAAGGTTTGTCCGATGGATGTGGATATGACAGATAACAGCAGAAAACGCGCAAACGGAACGGAATGTATCCTTTGCATGGAATGTGTGAGGAACTGTCCTAAGGGAGCGCTTTAGAGTTTTTTAGATATATATAACCGCAAAGAAGAACAGGATGAGAAAGGAAAAGGAACATGATACAGGATATTTATCCGAGTGTGATAGACAACAGTTACAGACCGAAACAACCTGCGGAAGACAGCAGGATAGTCTGTTTCCGTAACGGCAGACTTCTGGTGCGGCTGGATGAAGAGAACAAAGACTTTTCACTCCCGGGATGGAAGGACTTCGGCGAATGTGATGCGGTATTTCTCTTTTCCATCGACGATGACGACTACTTCCTGATCGATACTGACGAAGTGCCGGAAGGATTTGAAGAGCGCACGCTGACAGATCTCAGAAAGCAGCAGCTGAAAACCAACAGGGAGATCTTCGCGGCATTTACCGCATATCATCTGTGGAAGTGGTATTCGGTCAATAAGCACTGCGGCGTCTGCGGAGGCAAGATGGAGCATTCCCCGAAGAGCAGGTCGCTCAAATGCAAAGAGTGCGGAAACAAGGTATATCCGAGGATCAATCCTGCGGTTATCATCGGGGTGACCAACGGAGACAAACTTCTTGTCATAAGATACAGGGAAGGGTACAGGCATAACGCTCTTGTAGCAGGCTTCACAGAAATCGGTGAGACCGTGGAAGAAACAGTAATGAGAGAGGTAATGGAAGAGACCGGCCTGAAGGTAAAGAACATCAGATACTACAAGTCCCAGCCCTGGGGCGTGCAGGAAGATATACTCATGGGATTCTACTGCGATGTGGACGGCGATGATACGATTCACATAGATGAACATGAACTTAAGTATGCTGAATGGATGAGCAGGGAAGACCTCGTGCTCCAGCCTGCGGATTACAGTCTGACCAATGAGATGATGAAAATGTTCAAAGACGGCAGTAAACTTTGATATTTCAACATATGCACATATTTCCTACTTATGTTAACAGTATGCACCCGAAGCACCGCTCAAATGTTGAAATTGCTTGCATTTTCTGTAAATTATGGGATAATTACTATATTGCTATTAAGAAAGGCGGTGTTTTCTCATGGCAGAGAAAATCATAATAGATGAATTTTACAAAAAGCTGGACTCTCTTTTTGCCCAGCATGACATGAAAGCAGTGGAGCAGTATCTTACAGAATCACTTGCCCAGGCGAAGGCAGATGAAGATGTTCCTGCGATCACTGCAGTGAGCAACGAACTTGCAGGTTTTTACAGAGCGGCAGGAAAAGTGGATGAAGCGATCACTTTATCAAGAGATGTTCTGCAGAAACTGAAAGATCTTGGACAGGAGACTACTGAGAATTTTGCTGTGGCTCTTCAGAACGGCGCCAATATCATGATGGTATCCGGAGATCTTGATACTGCTGAGCAGATGTACAAAACAGCAGAATCCATACTGACATACAGAGGCTTCGAAAAAGATTACCGCATGGCGGCTTTATGCAATAATATGAGCGCTCTCTACAGACAGATGGAGAAGTTCAATGAGTCCGAAGAAGCGGCTGTCAAGTCAATAGATATTATCACGGAGATGCCTGAGTGCCAGATAGAGCTTGCAACAAGCCTGGTCAACCTGGGAGAGGTAAGATCACGTCTCGGCAAGTATGATGTAGCAGAAAGGAATCTCAAGGTCGCGCTCAACATATTCGAGAAGGAAAGCGACGGCAAGGATCCCCACTATTCAGCGGCGTTTGCGGCGCTGGGGGCACTCTATTACTATAAGGGCGATTTCGAGGAATCAATCGCCAATTATAAGAAGGCGCTGGAGCTGATAGAACGTGATTTCGGCAGAACGCCTTTCTACGAACTTACCGAGAGAAACCTGAAGAAAGTAGAAGAAGAAATGAAAAAGTAGCGATATGCATCGCTGACCGCAGATGATGCGGAGATGAAGGAGCATACACTATGAAAGGAATGGACATAGCAAGGTCATATTACAACGAATATGCGCCGAAGATACTTGATCAGTTTCCGGCATACAGAGACCGTATGGCTTTTGGTCTGGTCGGAGAAGGATCGGAATGCTACGGATATGATGACGAGATATCCCAGGACCATGACTTCGGACCGGGATTCTGTATCTGGATAACAAGGGAAACTGCACAGGAGATCGGAGATCAGCTGCAGCAGGCATACAATGCTCTGCCCAAGGAGCATCTCGGATATCAGAGGCAGGAAACCGCAGAAGGAGCGGGAAGAGTAGGAGTAATACCGATAGACCGTTTCTATGCGAGATTCACCAACTGTACTGATGTACCGAAGACAAATCTTGAGTGGATGAAGATACCGGAAAGGTTTCTTTCGATAGCTACTAACGGTGAAGTTTTTGCGGATCCTGAAGGCGTATTTACATCGATAAGGAATACATTGAACGGTTTCTATCCTCCGGACGTCCTGAGGAAAAAAATCGCTGCCAGAGCGGCGATCATGTCCCAGAGCGGCCAGTATAATTTCCCCAGATGCGTCAACAGAGGCGAGAATGAAGCGGCCTATTTTTCCTGTGGGGAATTCATAAAGGCAGCGCTTTCCATGCTGTTCCTTCTTGAGAGAAAATACATGCCGTTCTACAAATGGGCATTTCGTAAAACATCTGAATTCACCATTTGTTCAGCTCAGGCAGCAGAACTGAAAAAACTGATCAGTCTGGGCAACGGAAGAGAAGACGCAGCCGCAAAACAGCAGATAATAGAATCTGTGTGCGCAGCCGTAGCCGGACTGCTCAGCAGCCAGGGTTTTTCCAATACTACA
>JAUMVF010000080.1:0-970 GCA_030530305.1 Bacillota bacterium | reverse complement strand
GGCACATCTGCCGTCTATTATGGGTGGAATACAGGATCCGCAGATACGCGGACTGCATGTTATGGCGGACTGTGACTGACCGGATATAATTCGGAGAGTGAGGAGATAAAAATGACTAATATCCCAAGGACCGGGAGCATCAAAGACCCGGTAATAAACGACATAATAAAGTATGAATGGGACATGTTCCGGGAGACTGAGAATATAGGCGGACGGGCGTCATGCCAGGATCAGTATGACACCTTCTATGCCAACAGATACAGCCAGCATAACGCGCTTGAGCTGGATACCCTTGAAAGTTACAGGAAGGATCTTGCGGACGCAAAAGCGATCGGAAGGAATCTTATAACCGAGAAGTATGCTTTCATGATGGAATTCACAGATCCTGCGTACTACAAGCAGAACCTGGAGGCGCATATGCCTGCGCTTTCCGATGAAAAGGCGTCTCTTATAGCGCAGATAGTTAGCCGTCAGATACTGGGATACAGGGAATACGCGGCTAAATATCCTTATATGGCAGGCGCCGGAAGACCTATAGAAGAAGGCGGCCTTGATACATCCATAAAACAGTACAGCGTCGGAGAATACAAGACCTATTCCGACAACACGCTCAGACTGCTTTTGCGCGATGTGGAAAACAGCGGTAATTTTGTTCTGAACATACAGAATACACTTATCAGTTTTTACGGATATGACAGCCTGGAGGCTGCAGAAGAAAGCCAGAAGAGAAGAGGATAGGCACCAATGGCAAGCGGACGGAAAGATGGTTTATATTCAATAGGTGAAGTGAGCAAACTCTGCAATGTTTCGAAGAAAGCACTGCGGTTTTATGATGAGATAGGTCTCATCAGCCCGGATGAAGTTACCAGCAATCATTACAGATATTACTCAAGGAAATCTCTGCTGAAGATCACGATACTCAAGTATTACAAACAGATGGGATTCAAACTAGAAGAGGTAAGGGATCTTA
>JAUMVF010000079.1 GCA_030530305.1 Bacillota bacterium | reverse complement strand
GATTATGCTACTGTTCACTACACCACGCCGCTTTTTGATAAATACAACTGGGATAATCACAAGGATGATTCCGTTCAGTTCGGAGATGCTATCAATCTGCCCACGTATAACGGAACAGGCACGACAGGCAATTCTATAGAAAGCAAGCCTAATACCAGGAAGTTCTCAGGCGCGTGTATCCAGATCCTTTCATATTCAGACCGGTATATGCAGGTCATATTCTGGGACAGAAATCACACTCACGACTTTGAAAAAACCGTTTTGGAGCCGGCGGGACCCGGTTATGAAGGTACAGCCGAGTACTATTGTTACGGTTGCGGATGTACCAGATGGGAATCCATCCCTGCTCTGCCCATGTCAGAAAAGTTCGGGGAGGATGGTACGAGACTCGGAAAGGGAGCGTCGAAAGAAGCTGCCCACAAGGCTCTGACGTCGTATGGCAAGGAAACAGATCCGAAAGGATCGGTGTTCTCGAAACTCAAACTGAAGACCACCAAACAGACTAAGAAATCAATCAAACTGTCATGGAATAAAGCAGGCGCGAAGAAATATGTCGTTTACGGACGCAAATGCGGCAAAGGCAGGAAACTGATCCGCCTGAGAACGACCACTTCCAATTACGGTACGTTCAGTAAGATCGGCAGCACCAGAATGAAGGCCAGGACTTACTACAAATTCATCGTAGTTGCTCTGGATGCGGACGGCGATGTGATCTCCACCTCAAAGATGATCCACGTTGCGACTAAAGGAAGCAAATATAAGAGCAATCACACTTCAGTCTACGTTGCAAAGAAGATCCGCACCAAGGCGAAGAATCTGAGAAAGGGAAGGACTCTTGCGCTGAAGGCCAAGGCTAAGAAAAAGAGCGGATACAGGGTCGTTAAGCACGTAGGACTGCGTTATCAGTCCAGCAATACGAAAATCGTGACCGTAACGTCAAAAGGCACCATCAAGGGCATTAAGAAGGGCAAGGCGAAAGTCTGGGCCTACGCGCAGGATGGTGTGTACAGGACGATCTACGTGACGGTGAAATAGGGAAAGGCTGCCACATCCTTTCTTGTTTTTTGGACAGGAGGTATGACCTATGAAAAAATGGCTCAGATACGTAACGATCACAATGCTTTCCGTCGCGCTGACATTTACCATGATCCCGATGACGGGCGGCGCTTACGCGGACAGCGTTGAAGATCCTGACAGTGTTCCGGCATCAGAAGCAGGATGCATGTCAGAACCTGCGGACAGACTTATCACACCGGATATGATTCCGGACAGGAAAACCGATCAGCAAGATTCGAAAAGCGGAACCAAAACCATCGTGGATACCAGTAAAAGTATCCCGCTGATTTGTATCGTAGCAGGCTTTAATAACATGCACTATAAAAATGATGCTGACTGGCACTCACTTCTGTATACCGGGAAAGGTCTGAGCCAGTATTACAGAGACATGTCATACGGGCAGTTTACATTTGAACCGGCAAACGAGACCAGCAGGTCCGGTCTGGACGGTAACACCAACCAGTATGACAAAGTAAACGATGGAATAATTCATGTACAGCTTGATATGGATCATAAGAACTGGAAAAGCTGGGGTACAGACAATGCTGCAAATGGGAAGGAAATGGTTAAAGCCTTCGTCAGATCTGCAAATGCGGCAATGAGTTATTTTGATTTCTCAGAGTATGACGCAAATGGGGATAAAAAACTCGCGGAAGAGGAACTGGCGGTGGTATTTGTCTTAGCGGGATATGATATCGCCAGGGAATCGTATAGAGTACATACTGAGGATTTATATCAGAGAGCCCACCGGTCAACATTCAGCGATATGTTCAAGAGGTTCAGTTTTTCAGCTTCAGAGCTGCAGATTCCTACACAGAACGGTGTTACACTGGATCCGTATGTAACCATGCCGGAACAAACCGAAATAAATACACAGGGCAATACTGTCAATGGACGTATAAGCTGCCTGGCCCATGAACTGGGGCATCATCTGGGTCTCCCGGATCTATATGACACCAGTTCCTATGAAACAGGTGCCTGGGAGAATTACAAAGTAAGTAGTATGAGCCTCATGTCCGGATCATGGGAAAAGGATGAAAACGGCAAATTCATCCCGGAATCATTAGATCCCTGGTGCAGGATGATGCTGGGCTGGATTACTCCTGAGACAGTGACGATTGGCCGGAATACAGCAACTGCGCAGGACTATACTAATATAAAAGAGAAAAACACTGTATTGAAAGTGCCTGAATCGTCTATCAATGTAGGCGGTAAAGAATATTATCTTATCGAAGTCCGGCGCACCAATAAATGGGACTATCCGCTTTCTAAACTGAATGATAACTCATGGAGAACGAAAGACGGTAAAGGCGGTATGATTTTCTGGCATATAGACGGGAAAGTTCTGGATGAACACGGGATTAATACCGGTAGATGGTCGGAGATTAATGGAAAGACTCACAGACCGGCCATTATGCCGCTTTATCTGGAGGGGCATTTTGACACCTTCATAAGCGATGGGAGTATCGTTCACTCGGATACACCATTCTTTGACAAGTATAACTGGGATAACCACTATGGAAATACTTCGTCTCTTGACGAGTATATCGATCTCCCGGCATACGGGAACTGGAGTACTACTAGCGGTCCTGCGTCCAGAGATTATTCCGGAGCGATGCTCCAGATCCTCTCCAACTCTGCGAACAGTATGGATATAGCGTTCTGGGACAACAGTCATGAGCATAGCTGGGGCTATTCCTATAATGTTTATCCCGACACTTACTGTGAAGAGGGCGGAGCATGGAAGATATGCCATAGATGTACAGTGTGCGGGAAGGAAGAAGTGTGCTCCGAGTACTATGAATCTGAAGCTCCCGGACATCAGTGGTATGAAGAAGTCACAAAAGAACCCGGGCTGGATCATACCGGAAAAGCATTCCGCAAATGCCAGGTGTGCGGAAAAACTAAATGGAAAACCATTCCCATGCTGCTTGGCAAGGGCTCATGGATAGAGGATGTTGACAAGGCTTTGACGTCATACTCAAAAGAAAAAGATCCTGCAGGAACTGAATTCTCCAAACTCAAACTGAAGACCACCAGGCAGACGAAGAACTCCATCAGACTGTCCTGGAAAAAGGTCGGCGCTAATAAATATGTAGTTTACGGAAGCAAGTGCGGTAAGGGCAAAAAGATGCGCAAACTGAGGACGACTACGTCTGCATCCGGTACATTCAGGAAGATCGCGGGAAACAAGCTGAAAGCAAAGACATACTACAAGTTTATAGTGGTTGCTTTTAACAAGAATGGTGAGGTCATCTCCACATCCAAGATGATCCACGTTGCGACTAAAGGAAGCAAATATAAGAGCAATCACACTTCAGTCTACGTTGCAAAGAAGATCCGCACCAAGGCAAAGAATCTGAAGAAAGGCAAGACTCTCGCCCTGAAGGCCAAGGCTAAGAAAAAGAGCGGATGCAAAGTCGTTAAACACGTAGGCCTCCGCTACCAGTCCAGCAATAAGAAGATCGTGACCGTAACATCCAAAGGCACCATCAAGGGCATTAAGAAGGGCAAGGCAAAAGTCTGGGCCTACGCTCAGGACGGAGTGTACAGGACGATCTATGTGACTGTGAAATAGGGAAGCGCTGCGTTTAGTCAACCGTACAAAGATAATAAGAATAAAAAAAGGCGCACATGCAGTCCGCACGTGTGTCTTTTTATATGCTTGTGATACCCTGCCGGAACACTCGCCAGTATCTTGCTAAATGGTTTAATCCCGGCTTTTCCGTCCGGTGAGGAACGCCAGAAGTGCAAAGAATACCAGCCCGGCTACAGCAAGCAGGCTGTCAAGGTTGGCGCCGAAGGCGCTGAAGTTTGTCTGAGTGCAGAGGGTGATTATCGAGCCGGTCACAAGACCCAGTATCACGAAATAAAGAGCCTGTGGATGGGAATGAAGGGCTTTACGCAGCAGTTTGATGCCGACGATCAGACCTACAAGTATGCCTAGAACTATCGGAATGAAAAGCAGCATGCTGTCATGGTACGCAACGGAATCCAGCAGAGCTTTCTTACCATTGACAAGCAATGTGAAATTATTGAGGCTCTCAAGAACCATGGTGTATACTCCGAGGATAAGCAGCATCAGAGATCCGCTTACACCAGGCAGGAGCATGGCGATAGCTGCGATGATGCAGCATATGAAAACCCATACAGCCAGCGGGAAATCAAGCCCGCCATGCTGGGCAAGGGTCCGGCTTACCATTTCGCCGCTCGAAAAAGCAGTCCAGAGAGATATGCCGGCCATGAATGCAAAAGCCACAATAAACAGGATGATATTTCTGTTTTTGTTTTCACCTTTATACTGATTCCTGTCGCCTATGGCCCTGCGGTAAATGATCGGAATGCTGCCTATGATCAGACCGATGAAACAGAAGTTCAGTATTATCTCATGGGACTTCATCGCCAGCATTATGACTTTCGCGCACAGCAAAACACCTATGCCCATGCCGATCAGCAGAACGATCAGGAAAGGCAGGTTCTTTTTTATATTCTTTTTGCTGAGGGCTTCCAGAATGTGGTCATACATTCTGAGGATGACCGCCATGGTCCCGCCGCTTACGCCGGGGATGGTGTTGGCGAATCCTATGAGGAAGCCGGAGATGAAGTTTTTTACGTGCGTCATATCACTTTCCGTGCGCAGAGAGGAGACGCCCCGCCTGCGTATTCTATAAACTCTTCAGAAAATCTATCTCTTCTTTTTTCAGTTTTCTGTAGTGGCCCTGCAGAAGTCTGCCCAGGTATATCTCACCGATGGAGACGCGCTCCAGCTCGAGGACTTTGTTGCCGACAGCAGCGAACATCTTACGCACCTGGCGGTTTTTGCCTTCATGTATGCCGATCTCGACCAGAGTATTTTTTCTTACCTGTTTGATGACTTTGACATAGGCCTCTTTAGTGATGTAGCCTCCGATGTCCACACCTTTTCTGAGTTTGGCGACCCGCTCAGGTGAAAGCACTCCGCTGACAAGAGCGCGGTAAGTCTTCACTACCTCATGGGAAGGATGAGCCAGTCTGTTGGCCACATCACCGTCGTTGGTCATGATAAGCAGACCGGTGGTGTCGAAATCCAGTCTTCCCACAGGAAAAACGCGGGTGCCTACGTCGCTGACAAGATCTGCGACCACGGGCCTTTCCCGGTCGTCGCTCATTGCCGTAAGGTA
The DNA here is from genome assembly GCA_030530305.1 of Bacillota bacterium. GTDB lineage: Bacteria > Bacillota > Clostridia > Peptostreptococcales > Anaerovoracaceae > RGIG7111. Next base: position 2,343 of record JAUMVF010000079.1, on the reverse strand, counting down.
TCCCTTGGGTTTATTGAGTATGATGTATTCCATTTTTGTCACAGGCTTGATCACAACGCCGTTTACTTCCACCACGTCACCTTCGGTGGTGATGAAACCCATCTCCTTGACGGTCACGCCGTTGACTTTGACGTTGCCGTTTTCGATGAGCTGATCCGCTTTGCGGCGGCTTGCGATCCCTGCCTGGGCGATGTACTTGTTCAGTCTCATTTCCGTTACCCTGCGGTTTTACCGCTGCCCAAAAGCAGCAATTGTATCTATTTCTGCGGCATAGTTGCCGTAGTTTACTGCCTTATTGCGGCAGTACTATTCTATAGTAATCTTTATCCAGAACAAGTCTGGAAATATCGAATTCGTCTGAAACTATCCTGTTGATGCTGTCGACGTATTTCTGTGACATGCGCAGTTTGCTGCCTGCGCTGCCGGATCCGTTCGGAACCGCGTCATTCGTAAGCGCGGTATATCTGGCCTTATCGGTGATCCAGTTCCTGCTGTTGAAGATCACCATAGGCTTTGAATCGGAGAAAATGTCCCGGCCCATCAGGAGGCGCGAATCATATTCGAGCCCCATGAGATTGCTCAGGGTAGGGAGGATGTCCATGCTGCTGCAGTACTTGTCGACTTTCTCCGGTTTCATCTTTGAATTATATATTATCAGAGTGCTCTTGTATATTTCAAATTCTTCATCCAGTTTGCGGCCGGCCAGCGCGTTGATGGAATCCGGGCTTAAGCCGTAAGGGAAGTGATCGCCGGAAAGAGCGATGACCGTATCATCCAGACGGCCTGCTTTTTTCAGGTCGGAAAGAAGCTGCTCCATAGCCCTGTCCAGTTCGATGTTGCATGCAAGGTATGCCTTAGCTTCTTCCGGAAGATCGAGGTCTTCCACATATTTTCTGTTCTTCGCAGCCATCTTATTATCTTCAAAATTGTAGGCCATGTGTCCGCTGACGGTCATATAGTATACGTGAAAGCGCTTGTCATTTATGTATTTTGGAGTTGTGAGCTTTATCATTTCAAGGTCTGAAGGAGGCCACGCGGGATCCATGTCCAGACCGGTGCCGATGCCTTCAAAGGAGTATCCCATGTTGGGGTGGGTCTCGGTGCGCTCGTAGTAATCGGCGTAGTAATCATGGTAAGCTTTGATCGTATATCCTTTCTTCTGCAGCTGGTGACCCAAAGTCATAGGCAGCCAGTTATCTGCGGATTCGTTGAGGCTCCATACTCCGGCCTTGGGGATGAGGCTCATGTTATTCACGTATTCGCCGTCTGAGGTGCTGACGTCCCACAGGGGGTTGTAGAAATTGGTGAAGTTGAATCCTTCATGCTGCATTTTATATAGGGTCGGCGTCAGTTCTTTGTCTACCGCGTAACCCCAGAAACTTTCGCCGGTGATGACGATGAGATTTTTGCCTTTGAACATGCCTGTCTTTGTGTTTTTCTTCGTTGGCTCGATCCGGCTGAAGTAGTCATTCATTTTTTTGACCGTATCGTCGTCGGTTTTCGCGGAAACCTTATCAAAATCAACAGGCATCACGTTGTATTTTGTCTGACTGTAAGCAGTTTTTTCGGCATCATCCGAACCCCGGTCATCGAACGCTTCGGGCTCCGGTTCAAAGCCGGACAACAGTCTTCCGCCGCTTATCGCAAAAGCAGTACCGAGTCCCAGCTTTGAGACACCGGCCTTGAAGTTATCTGTCCTGAGTATCAGCGCGTTAGGCGAAAGCGGACCTTTGGTGTCTATGAGGTAAGTCGAACCGACGGCTCCTCCGCAGATCAGTACAGCCGCTATGAGTACCAGCAGCAGCGCTTTGACAGATGTGTTTCTGAGCCTGAATCCGGCGCAGACGATAATTATCAGAATGATTGCCGGTACGAGTTCGGCAAGGATGATCCACTTGCATGCTCCCACAGCCAGCAGGATCTCCCTCATGAAATCCGTGACCTGCCCGCCGTTGATCATGGAGTAGGGCGAAAAATACATGCGCATCAGATGCTCGCATACCACCTGAGCCGCATAGAACAAGGCCGCGATGAAAAGCAGTATGGACATGACGATCTTTTTCGCGACGCCTCTGAATATGCACGTGAAAAACGTGAAAAGCAATGCGCCGCAGAGCGAAAGCAGCGGTATATACAAAAGCCCGATATTAACAAAGGTATCCTCTGTGAATACGCGTATCAGTGTTTCGCCGAGAAGTATCACAAAAAAATAAAAGAGAAAGACGATACCTGTGCCGAGTTCTCTTTTATGCTTCTTATTCTTTTCCATGTCCCGTTTCCCTTTTGCAGATGATATGTGAAAGGCGCCGGATGATGTCTCCGGCTGCCGTTTCTGTACTGTTT
>JAUMVF010000078.1 GCA_030530305.1 Bacillota bacterium | reverse complement strand
CCTCTAAGGCAATTCTGATATGAAGACCGCTGTTATTAAGGGTTTCAGTGACAGGGTTCCCATCAGCCAGAAGTTCCAGTTTAAAGTAATACCGGTCTGTTATGACGCGGTCACCGATCCCGGAAAAATCCTCGAATGCCTCTTTTTCCTCTTCAGTAGGCGTATAGTCAGAAAGTTTTAACTGAAGGGTTGAATAGGTGAAAGGGATGACTTTCGAAAAATCGGTGTCATAATTAACATCTGTTACCTGGATATCAGTAATAGGAAGCTGAGTGCTGTCGTTTATCACTTCTATGTCAGCAGGCGCAGCGTAGACCGATTCGGCAAATGAAAAGGCCGTAAAGACCATTGCAAACGCGACAATGAAAGCGATGGCTTTATTTGTGATCGTCTTTGTCATAATGTGTACTCCTTTCTATGATTATTACATTTACACAAACATTATACCATATGGAGGGACAGTGTGTAAATAATAATAGTATTGAACTTATGTTCGCGGTATGTTACAATAAGAACATAAGTTCGGGAAGCACCGCAGGAGAGCCGTCAAAGGGCTGAGATGCTGCGGATGGGGAGGACGAGATGAAAAATGTAATGGAAAAACTGAAGATACTTTCCGACAGCGCGAAATTCGATGTTTCCTGTTCGACCAGCGGTGTAGCCCGCAGAAACAACGGGAAGATCGGAAACGCTGCGGACTTCGGTATCTGCCACACATGGTCGGCAGACGGCAGATGCATCTCTCTGCTGAAAGTGCTTTTTACCAATAAGTGTGTGTATGACTGTGAATACTGTATCAACAGGAGAAGCTCTGATGTGGAGAGAGCATCTTTTGAGCCGGAGGAACTGGCAAAGCTGACCATCGAATTCTACAGACGCAATTATATAGAAGGGCTGTTTTTAAGTTCTGCCGTGGATGTTTCACCGGATCATACGGCGGAAAAGATATGGAAGTGCCTGAGGATGCTTCGTAAAGAATACGGTTTCGCGGGCTATATTCACGCGAAGATGATTCCCGGGACTTCACCCGAGCTGATCCATGCCATCGGTCTGGAGGCTGACAGAGTGAGCGTCAACATCGAGATGCCTTCTTCTGAAAGCCTTTCGCTTCTGGCGCCGCAGAAAAAGCCTAAGGAGATTTTTTCCCATATGAGGCAGATCACCAATACTCTGATCGAACGGAAAAGCCTGAAAGGACCCGGGACCATGTTCAAGGGACAGAATGTAAATGAGCCTGCCAATTATCTGGATCCCGCAGGCAGTTCCATACCGGAGGGACCGAAGGTGAGCGAAGACCCGGAAAAGTACGAGCATCAGATTGTAGCAACTGCGGAACAGGGAAAAGCGGCTTCCGGTAATCAGCTGACTAAGCGAAAAAAGCGCAGAAAAGAAGTCTTCGCCCCGGCAGGTCAGACTACCCAGATGATAGTCGGAGCGGCAGGAGACACTGATTATAAAATAATGAAGACCAGCGAAGCGCTGTACCGTTCCTTCAAGATGAAGCGTGTGTATTTCAGCGCCTACGTTCCGGTGGTCCAGTCATCCAAACTGCCCGATCCGTTCACTGCGCCGCCTCTGAGAAGGGAGCACCGGCTTTACCAGGCGGACTGGCTCCTCAGATTCTATGGATTCGGAACAGAAGAACTGTTTGATGATAAGCACCCCGATCTGGATCTTGAAGTGGATCCGAAGATATCATGGGCTCTGCGCAATATGCACATGTTCCCGGTCGAGACAAACAAAGCCTCAATGGATATGCTTCTGAGAGTGCCCGGCATAGGGACGGTTTCAGCTATGCGTATCCTCAGACAAAGGAGGCTGGCATCCATTTCATTCGATGACCTTAAGAAAATGGGCGTCGTAACCAAGCGGGCAAGGTTTTTCATCACCTGCAGAGGCAGGTACTACGGTGAAAAAACCTTTACCTCCGAATTCGTAAGGGGAAAACTGACTGAAGCAGATCAGGGAACGCAGATGTCCATGTTCGATACGGCAAAACTGCCGCTGATCGGCGCTGCGGAAAAGAAGACCGGCCCGGTCATTTCCGGCGCTGCCATCGGTACAGCAGGAGGAAGGAGGTTCATCAATGCAGGATTATCTGTATGACGGGACCTTCGAAGGTCTGCTTACATGTGTTTACCACCATTATTATACGGAAAAAGCCTCAGGCATTTTTCCATCTGATGAGTATCAGCGAAACATGATAAACCGTTTCTGTCAGGTGGAAACCGACCCGGAAAAGGCAGGCAGGGTCTATGCTGCCATAGAAAACAGGATATCAAAGTACGATCTGAGGAGAGTATATAAAGCTTTTAAATCGGATGTGGAAAACAAAGAAATGAAGATACTGGATTATCTGGTTCTGGGTTTCAGGGTCGGCGGCCGGATAAGCAGGATGCATGCCCATGAAACGGTGATCCCCATACAGGACGCGGAACGGCATGTAAGCAAAGATATAGACAAGTATCTGGGACTGGTGAGGTTCTCTGAATGCGCCAACGGCGTTATGTACGCGGTAGTGGAGCCCGAAACAGACGTGCTGGAATTCATTGCGGAGCACTTTTCGGACAGGTTCAGAAACGAGCCGTTCATCCTGCATGATACTGTCCGCGGCAAGGCTGTCATAGCCCACTGCGGCAGGTGGTATATCAGCTCTTTCACAGAAAAAGACGTTCCCGCGGAGGGAAGTGATGATAAAGAATTCCGGAAACTCTGGCGGACGTATTTCAACCAGATAGCAATAAAGGAAAGGATAAATCCCAAACTGCAAAGCAGCATAATGCCGAAAAAATACTGGAAACATTTGACGGAGATGCAGCCTGATGTCTGAAGGCTGCTTCTTTTTTATGTCCGTGAAACATGATACAATAATAGCAGCATAAGCCGGCGCGGGAAGGTAAGCGGATCTGCGTCCGGCAGAACGGAGGAATTGATATGGACGAGAGAGTTAAGAAGATAATAGATAAAAGCAAAAGCATCGCCTTTTTCGGTGGCGCAGGCGTGTCCACAGAAAGCGGCATTCCTGATTTCAGATCGGAAGCGGGACTCTACAGCGCCCAGTCCGAGTACGGCTTTTCGCCTGAGCAGATGCTTTCTCATTCTTTCTTTATGGGTAACATGAAGACTTTTTTCGATTACTATAAAAAGAATCTGGTGTACAAAGACGCGCAGCCCAACAAGGCGCACTATGCTCTGGCGAAGTTCGAGGAAGAAGGAAAACTTTCGGGTATCGTCACACAGAACATCGACGGACTCCATCAGAAAGCCGGAAACCGCAAAGTATTCGAGCTTCACGGATCCATCTTAAGGAACTATTGTATGGACTGCGGTGAGTTCCACGATCTCGATTACATAATGGACGATCAGAACTGTCCGGCAGGTATCCCGAGATGCAGAAAGTGCGGCGGTGTGGTCAAACCTGACGTAGTGCTTTATGAAGAGGCTCTTGACGACAACGTTATCCGCGGCGCTGTGAAAGCCATAACGGACGCGGACACGCTCATCGTAGGTGGCACATCTCTGGTGGTTTATCCTGCGGCAGGCCTTGTGCAGTACTTCAGAGGCGATAATATTATACTGATCAACAAGAGCCAGACAGCTTATGACAACAACGCCGATCTGGTGATTTACGACTCAATAGGAAAGGTTCTGGGTGACTGATGAAAGATAACGACAGCAAGGGAAATGACAGAAAAGCAGAAAAACGAAGCATAAATATCCTGCTGACCAACGACGACGGGATATACGCCACAGGCATAAACGAACTGGCGAAAGCTCTTGCGGCGGTGGCTGACATATACATCTGCGCTCCGGAAGAGGAAAAAAGCGCTACGAGCCACAGCATAACCGTGAGGAAGCCTTTTGCGGTGCGGGAGGTCGATCATCCTGCGGCAGTATGGGCGGCCAGCGTGGCAGGCACGCCTGCCGACTGTGTGAAAGTTGCGGTCAAGGTGCTCAGATCCAGAGGCGTAGAACTGGATATGGTTTTTTCCGGGATCAATCACGGGGCAAATCTGGGGACGGATACCCTTTATTCCGGTACGGTGCAGGCCGCGGTGGAGGGAGCTCTCTGCGACAAGCCGTCGGTGGCAGTCTCAGTCAACAGCCTTTCTCCAAAGAACTGGGAGCCGGCATGCAGACTGGCGGTGAACTGCGCAAAGAAAGCCTATGGCAGGCTGGATAAAAACACGGTCCTCAACATCAATCTGCCTGATGTTCCCGAGGAGGATCTCAAAGGCGTCAGATATACCAGGCTGGGCATCAGGGAGTACGACGATTGGGTAAAACCCTACGAAGGTAACGAGAAGGTCCGTGAGAAAAAGCAGGACGGTGAAGAAGACGAATACATCGTTATGCCGCAGAAAAATCATATAGGGGGAAGGATGTACATATACGGCGGGCAGCCTGTTTTCTTCGAGGAGCTTGAAGATGACGTGGACATCAAAGCCATGCAGGACGGGTACGCCAGCATAACGCCGATAAAATACGACATGACAGATCACGAACTGATAGATGAGGTAAAAGACTGGAAGATCGAAGAATGATCGTGCGGGAGCATGATGCGGATGAGATCGGATAATCGAAGAACGATCATGCGGGAGCATGATGCAGTTGGAAAAGGAGGGCAATATGAAAGCGAAGATGCTGAAAAGAGAAAAGACGGTATTTGTGGCAATCGATTATCAGACAGCGATAATCAAGGCGATGAAAGATGCTGAAGCCATAGAAGAAAAAGCGGCAAAACTCATAAAAGGCGCTAAGATACTCGGCTCGCCGGTAATCGTTACACAGCAGTACACAAAAGGCCTTGGAGAGACGACGGATAAGATAAAGGAAGCTCTGGGAGAATTCGAACCTATCGAAAAAAACACGTTCAGCGCGATGAGGACCCAGGAGTTCAAGAATAAATTCGCTTCCACAGCAAGGCTGGCGAACTCTGAGACGGTAGTGCTTTTCGGAATAGAAGCACATGTGTGCGTTATGCAGACAGCTCTCGATCTGATCGACGCGGGCTATAAAGTGTTCATACCGGTAGACTGCATCTCTTCCAGAACGGAACTGGACAAAAGAGCGGCTATCCAGCGCATGAGGCACGCGGGCGCCATCGTATGCACCTGCGAATCCGTATTGTTCGAACTGCTGAAAGGGGCAGGGGAACCGGGATTCAAGGAGATCTCGCAGCTGGTGAAATAGTTCCGGCGGAACGGCAGAAAGTAAGCGAAATGGACAAACCCGAATATTTCTTTGACGGAAGAATCACATTAAAAGACCGGGAGTTTCTGGAGAAGTACCTGAACGGTTACGAATACAGGACTTCCGGGAGTTCTTTTTCTGCCATGTATATGTGGAAAGAGGACAACAATTTCAGCTGGAAGATGATCGGCGACTATCTTTGCATGGCAGGGATGAGTCATCTTGAGCTTGAGCAGGGTATATTCGAGCCGTTCCTTTTCCCGCCTTTCACATGCACGGGGACGTATGATCCTGAGTCGCTGAGAAAGACTATATATGAAGCCAGAGCTTTCTTTGAAAGCAAAGGCGAGACGTTCAGCATAAGGCTTCTGCCAAAGCATATGATCCCGGTTATCGAGGAAGCTTGTCCGGGAGAAATGGTCTTTGAAGATGACCGGCCAAATCACGATTACGTCTATCTGAAACAGGACCTGATCGATTTTAAAGGCAGGAAATACCATCAGAAACGGAATCATCTGAATTTTTTTCTTAATAACTATGAATATGAATACATCACGGTCACTTCGGACATGAAAGACGAGGTAATGACTTTCATCGATGAATTCAATCACCGCAAAGATATTCCGGAGCATGAGATGGAAATGCTGCTCATGGAAATGGACGCCATGGAAGATGTGTTTGCCAATCTGGAAAAGGTGGGCTACATAGCAGGAGCAATCACTATCGGCGGAAAGATCCAGGCGATAAGTGTCGGCGGAAGGCTTGGCAGCGAAACCGTCACATGCCATATAGAAAAAGCCAACATTGAATACCGCGGGCTTTATCCGGCTATCACCAATGAATTCTGCAAGCACCTGCCGGAGGAGATAAAGTACATCAACCGTGAAGAGGATATGGATCTTGAGAATCTCAGGAGATCCAAGCAGTCTCTGAAGCCCGTTATGATGCTGGAGAAATATATCGCAAAGTTCAAATGACGGCACCAAAAGAGGAAACATTTCAACGCGGTAAGCCCTGATGGCTGCAGCGATAAACGGGAAGCAATTCCATGCGGCAAGCCCGTATGGCTGCCATGTTAAATAATTAACGTTTTTCGGTTTTTGCTATTGTAATTCCCGAGAATTGTGTTATTATAACAATCACAGGATATATCATATCTGCTGGATGCGGGCGCTTTGCAAAGCTGATCCCCCAGGTGACAGTTAGGCATACAGTCTGCCGCAGACGTGATCTATGATATGGAAGGAATGGCTAATTTATCACTAAATAGGCAAATTCATACCATTAACGACCCCGACCTGAAAGGCCGGGGTTTTTATATATCAAATCAATGCGGGCTTCCGGCCGGCAGGATCCGGCTTTTATATGCTGAATAAATCAAAGACCCCGGCCAAAACAGCCGGGGTTTATATCTGAGCATGTATATATCTCGCCTTGATTTATAGGAACTTCACTTCCTGACCTACAGGAACTTCATCGCTTCGTCAATCACCAGATTTGATACAGCGAGTTTGGAAAGCTGAGGAAGCTCGCGGTGCCCGTCTTTTGTGATCACGGTCACAACGTTGGTATCCGTACCGAATCCCGCGCCCTCGGTTCTGAGATTGTTGGCTATGATGAGGTCGAGATTTTTCTTTTCGAGCTTAGCCCTGGAATTCTCAAGCAGGTCACGTGTCTCCATGGAGAATCCGCAGAGTACCTGACCCGGTTTCTTGATGCTTCCCAGTGAAGCAAGGATATCTTTGGTCCTCTTGAGCTCAAGATTCATAGCCGTCTCACCGGCAGCTGATGATTTCTTTACCTTATCCTCATGAGTAACGGCCGGCGTGAAATCACCTACTGCGGCAGCTTTGAAAACTATATCCGCGTCATCGAACTGATCCATAACTGCATTGTACATATCTTCTGCTGATGTTACCGGAACGACTGTAGTGAAAAGAGGCGGTTCAAGGGAAGTCTTCCCTGTGATCAGAACCACATCCGCGCCTCGGTGCGCGCATGCTCTGGCCAGCGCGTATCCCATTTTTCCTGTGGAATGATTGCTGATGAATCTTACCGGATCGATGGCTTCCTGAGTCGGACCCGCAGTCACTATCACTTTTTTCCCTGCAAGATCCTTTTTAGGGGAAAGATGATAAAGCACATGTTCCATCAGCACTTCCGGCTCAGGCATCTTGCCGCTTCCCACGTCCCCGCAGGCCAGAAGACCTGTCGCAGGCTCTACGATATTGAATCCGAGGGATTTGAGCTTTGCCAGATTTTCCTGAGTCACAGGATTCTCATACATGTTGGTGTTCATTGCAGGCGAAACGATTTTGACAGCCTTTGAAGCAAGCACTGTGGTCGTCAGCATATCATCTGCGATACCACAGGCGAACTTGGCTATCACGTTAGCTGTTGCCGGCGCCACGATGATCAGATCCGCTTTCTTTGCCAGAGACACGTGGGTCACCTCATGCTTGAAATCTCTATCGAATGTGTCGACGATACATTTATTTCCCGTGAGCGTCTCAAAAGTCATAGGGGAGACGAACTTGCTTCCGTTTTCCGTCATGATGACATGTACATCGCAGTTCTGCTTCTTCAGCAGGCTGGCAAGAGATGCTGCTTTGTACGCAGCGATGCTTCCTGACACTCCCAGTATGACGCATTTTCCTGATAACATTTTCTTACCTCTCACAATATGTGAATTTTTCTTCCTTTTCCGGTCGCTAAAGCCGGCGCATATCCGGTTCGCGAAAACCGATAACAACATTTTAATGTTTAAGGGGCATAATTGCAATATCTGTACAACAAGT
>JAUMVF010000077.1 GCA_030530305.1 Bacillota bacterium | reverse complement strand
AAAAGCTCAGGAAGCTCTGGACAAGGTTGACATCGACGAAAAGATCGAGGACGGAGTCAACAAGATCAAGGATGGTATCGAAGGCGCTTGCAAGAAAGACTGATAAAAAAGAAATTTTACGGGCAGACGGTCTCTGGACCGTCTGTCTTTGCTAATATGATCAAAGGAGAAATACTGCGGAGGAACACATGCCGTTACAGATAATCAGAAATGACATAACGAAAGTCAGCGCGGACGCTATTGTCAACACAGCGAACCCGAAGGTCGCCGTTGGCAAGGGGACCGATTTTTCTGTTTATACGGCGGCAGGCTGGGACAGGCTCCTTGAAGAACGCAGGAAGATCGGGGAGATGACTCCGGGGCAGGCTGCGGCGACACCCGCTTTTGACCTTGACGCCAGATACATTATCCATACTGTCGGTCCTGCGTGGCAGGACGGGGAGCATGGTGAAAAAGAAGCAGTGGCCAAGTGCTACAGGAATTCTCTCGCTATCGCGGCGGAGCTCGGATGCGGATCTATCGCCTTTCCCATGATCTCCACCGGCACGTACGGTTTCCCCAAAGATGAAGCCCTGAAGATAGCAGTGGCTGAAATAAGCGAGTTTCTCATGGATCATGACATGGATGTGTTCATCGTTGTGTTTGATAAACTTGCTTTTGAGATATCAGGTAAACTTTTTTCAGACATAGAGGAATATATAAGCGATCATTACGTGGAACAGGCTCACGGGGAACAGCGAAAGGCAGCGGCCGGCTACCTCAGCGGGCTGTCCAACGAAGAGCATTTCCCGCAGGAAGCGCCTGCAGAAAAGGGAAGTCTGAAGGAGTATGACGACGGGGATTTCGAGGTCATCTACGATGACGAACTGACTGGCCCCATTATAGCGAAAACGATGCAGAAACCGGTTACAGGCGCGGTGGAGGAAGAGGCTCCGCTGTTTCCGTCTGAAGTCAATATAGATGACTTTCTGAAGAAGATGGACAAATCTTTTTCGGATTATCTGTTCGATCTGATAGACAGAAGCGGTATGAAGGATCCAGATGTTTACAAGAAAGCGAATATCGACCGGAAGCTTTTTTCAAAGATAAGGAGCAACCCTGATTACAGACCTTCCAAGCGTACGGCAGTGGCACTGGCCATCGCCCTTGAACTGAATCTTGATGAGACGCTGGATCTGCTGAAAAAGGTGGGATACACTCTTTCAGACAGCGATATTTTCGATCTGATCATCAGGTTTTTTATAGAAAGAGGAGAGTACGATATAAACGAGATAAACTGCGCGCTGTACAAATACGATCAGCCGCTGTTAGGCGCGTAAAATGTCGCCCTGCAGGCGACCATATGGTTATTTTTTTTGCTAAACTTAGCTTGCAGTTAAGGAAAAGAAGTCCGCAGGGACGCGGATATATAAAAGGAGGCAAGCATTATGGCAAAAGAAAAAAACAAAGTGGAAGTCGTATTCATTCTGGACAGAAGCGGGTCCATGTTAGGTCTTGAAGAGGACACGATCGGAGGTTTCAACTCGATGGTCGAGCAGCAGAAAGCGGAGGGAAACGAGATCCTCTGGTCCACAGTTCTGTTTGACCATGAAACTGAGGTGATCCACGATAGGGCGCCGCTGGACAAAGTCGAACCTCTGGACAGAGACAAGTATTTTGTAAGAGGGTCTACAGCTTTGCTGGATGCTGTGGGCGGGGCTATTCATCACATCGCCAACGTACATAAGTACGCGCGTGAAGAGGACCTGCCGGATAAGACGCTGTTCGTCATTACGACAGACGGAATGGAGAATTCGAGTCTCTGCTACAGCTATGATAAAGTAAAGCGGATGATCGAAAAAAGAAAAAGAGCAGTACGGATGGGAGTTCATCTTCCTGGGCGCCAACATCGATGCTGAAGGCATGGCGGAACGCATGGGCATCGACAGATCCAGAGCAGCCAGATTCCATAATGACGGCGCAGGTATCGCATGCAACTACACGATGGTAAGCCACGTTGCAAGCGATCTGTCATTTGGACAAATTGACGAATCCAGGCTGGAGGAAGTGCGCAGAGATTACAAGTCAAGAAAAAAACACAGCAGATGACAGAGCAGAAATACAGTAAGAAAATGGAAGGGGGAATTTGTATGTATGGAGCGATAATTGGAGATATAGCAGGAAGTAAATATGAATTTGACCCGGTGAAGGAGAAGGATTTCATCTTATTCCCGGACGGGAGCGGACCGACTGACGATTCGTTTATGACGGCGGCGGTCGCGGAGACCCTTCTTGAACTGGAAGGCGGAGAGACGGATGATGAGATCAAAAAACTCTTCGTGGATAAAATGAAGAAGTGGGGAAGGAGACACCCTTTCGCAGGCTACGGCGGAAGATTCAGTGCCTGGCTCATGACTCCGGACAGGCAGCCGTACAACAGTTTCGGAAACGGCTCAGCCATGCGTGTTTCACCGGCGGGCTGGCTTTACGATGATCTTGAGACCACAAGGAAAATGGCAAAACTTTCATCAGTTGTGACCCACGATCACCCGGAAGGAATAAAGGGCGCCGAGTCGGTCGCCGCAGCCATATTCATGGCGCGGGCAGGCGCCTCCAAAGAGGAGATCAGGAAATATATCGAAGATGAATTCGAATATGATCTTGACCGCACCTGCGCGGACATCAGACCGGGATATTCCTTCGACGTGACATGCCAGGGCTCAGTGCCGGAAGCCATCATAGCTTTCCTGGAGGGAAAGGACTATGAAGACGTTATCCGCGAGGCAGTCTCCCTCGGCGGGGACGCGGACACTCAGGCCGCTATCGCAGGCTCGATCGCGGAGGCTTTTTACGGGATACCCGAAGAGCTGAAAGCAGAGGCGGACAAGAGGATGCCGGACGATATGAAGGAAATCGTTAAAAAGTTTTACGCCGGGAAATAAGGAACCGGACAAAGAAATAAGGAAACCAATCAAGCGGGCGGTCGAGGGGCCGCCTGTTAAAATTTTTGTATTTGCCATTTAACAAAAGTGTGGTACAATCTAATTGAGTTAGCAAAGGCTAACCACGAAAGAACGCAAAATCTGTAGTGCACGCGAATACTATTTGCGCGGACAAATGTGGACGATATTTGCTAAGGCATACGGGAACACTGTTTACATGGAAAGGCAGAAAGATGGGACTTTTTAACAAATTCTTCAATATGACGAGAAAACCTGAAGGCTTTCTTGGCAAAATGATGGTCAATACTATGAACAAAGGTCACGGCGCAATGTCTGACTGGGGTATGGAATATCTCGATGGAGTAAAGGCAACCAATATATGTGAGCTGGGCTGCGGCGGCGGAAAGAGCGCCGCGAAGCTGATGAAAAGATATCCGGAAGCGAAACTCACTGCAGTCGACTATTCACCAGTATCAGTAAAGGCAGCCACAGAGCTTAACGCTGCTGAGATCAACGCGGGCCGCTGCACAGTGCTGCAGGGCGACGTGTCAGAACTTGATCTTCCGGGGAAACCTTTCGATCTGGCGACAGCTTTTGAGACTGTATATTTCTGGCCGGGCATCGAAAAGTGTTTCAGCCGTGTAGCGGAAAACCTTTCGGATGGCGGATATTTTCTCATAGTAAACGAAACTGACGGAACAGATCCTGTCGGCCGGAAATGGGAGAAGAAGATCGACGGCATGACAGTCTACACCAAAGAGGAACTCACGGAAGCGCTGAAAAACGCAGGCTTCTCAGAAGTGAAGTGCTTTAACCATGGGAAACTTCCGTGGCTGGCCGTTCTTGCAGAAAAGTAACCGGCAAAGGCTTTACCCGAACGGGCCGCTTCGCAGATTGGCAGGGACGTTTTACCCAAGCGAGCCGCTGCCCAGTTTTGCGCGGAGGGCAAGGCAGAAGAGGGCGCCGATAACGCCGGTTATCATAGCCAGCATAGATATGCCGAGAATGTAGTCGGTCCAGATGGACGTGATCAGGGACATTCCCACAGCGCCCATAATTGTAAATGAAAAATTCGTAAGGGACGACGCCGATCCGGTGTCGTGCCTTTGCATATTCAGTAGTATCGCTGTGGCAAAAGGTCTTGAGATGGCTGACATCATCATGATCGGCGCAAAGCACACCGCAAAAGCGAGGGGTGATTTGTGCCCGATGAGGAACATCAGCACTCCGAACAGAAGACAGATCCCGAATATGCCGAATGACACCAGATAGGAACTTGCCTTTCGTATTCTTATATAGAGGATCGGTCCCAGCACCGTTACCAGCGCAGTCCCGGCAAAATACAGACTGTACATGGTCGACGAAAGACCAAACTGGTTTTCGTAGATGTATGAACTGGACGCGATGTAAGACATCATCGGTATCTGGATTATGATGATACTCACCAGAAACGCGGTGAATTTTTTGTTTTTCAGCACTGTGCCAAGCCGGCCGAAGGTGCGGAGTATACCCGTATCCAGCCGCTCGTTTTCCGGAAGGGTTTCTTTCATGAGCAGAGCCAGCAGCATGATGATTCCTGTGATAATCGCCTGCATGAAGAAGTCCGCCCGCCAGCTGAAGAAACGGTAGATCTGCGCGCCCAGAAGAGGCGCGATCACCGGTCCCAGAACGCTGAAAGCCTGGGCTACAGCAAGGACCGTGCCCTGAGTGGATCCGCTGAACTGGTCTTTTACAATGGCGGTGCTGACAGCGATCATACATCCTGCGCCGATAGCCTGCAGTATGCGGACGGCGATAAGAAAGTACACGTTCATAGCCAGCCCGCACGCAATGCTGGCAGCGATGTACAGGCTGATGCCTGCGATCATAGTTGGTCTGCGTCCGATCTTATCCGAGATCGGTCCGAAAACCAGGATCCCCAGCGCAAAAAACAAAAAGAACACCACCAGAGTCAGATTCATGGTGGAATCGGCGGCCTTGAAGTAGGACGCCATATCCGGCAGCGCCGGCATATACATATCTGTGGAAAGCGGCGCGATGGCGTTGCACATGGTGATCAGCGCGATCATCCCGCCACGTTTCAGCCTCGGCTGAGGCACTTTCATTTCTTTTTCCGTCGCCGATGCTTTCATTTCTTTTTCTGTCTGCATGCTGTCTGTCATTATTCATCTCCGGTTTCAACACAAAAATTATAACAGATTTCCCGGGGCCTTCGTAAGCAAATCTCTGCTTTTTTCAAACATCAGTGTCGCACTGAATAATATAAAGCCTGAACTTTTAATCCCTTTTTCATATATAAAAATTTCGCATAAAAGATGTGGGTTTGGCGGCTGCTTTTGCAGGTGAAATGCTTCAAATTCCGGGAAAAGATAAAAATGAGCTAAAAGCACAGCTTGAAATCGTTGGAAAATTAATCCCTTTTTCATATATAGAAAAAGGGATTAAAAGTTGTGGGTTCAAATAATAACGCGGAATTCGCCCGGGTCAAGTGAGGTGTCTTCTCTGTACGTGATGGTCAAATCAGGGTGTTTCTCCCGGAAATATGCTTTGTTTTCGGCGTGGTGACCGATCATATTGGAAAACCAGGACGGATGCGACGCGATTTCGACGTGTGTCTGCCGCGTGCCGGGCTGCGGGTCAACCTGCGCGCCGGGCTGCGCGCTGCGTTGAGCGTTTGGCAATTCGTCAAGCTGCGCCTCGATGCGTTCCCGCGCGATGCGGCCTTCGACAAGCTGGCGGAAAGCAGGGTGGTATGTGCCTCCGTTGACTGCGCCGCCGTCACCTATGATATCTGTGCTTTTGAGACCGACCCGCATGATGTAGATGCCTGCGTCATCAAGGATCTTATACATTTCCTTGGTGCGGAGAATCGCTTCTTCACGAGAAAGGGGCGTATACTCGCCGCGCCGGTACTGCTCATACAATTCGGTGTCGTCTATGATGATGGTCGGGTAGAGCCGCGCAAGAGCCGGACGGAGCCGGACTGTTTCGCGGGCTGAATAAAGGCATGACTCGAGGCTGTCACCGGGGAGACCGATCATCAGCTGGATACCCAGTTCGAAGCCGTAGCTGTGGATCAGGTCAGCAGCTCTGTAAACGCAGGCGCTGTCGTGACCCCGGTTCGAAAGCTGCAGTACTTCATCGTCAAAGGACTGGACTCCCAGTTCGATCACATCGACGCCGTGCACTTTAAGGTTGTCAAGGATGGTTTCATCTATGTAGTCGGGCCTTGTGGAAAGGTGGATCTTGTGGATCCTGCCGGCCTTCTTGTATTCTTCGGCAATTTCAAGAAAGGAAGTCTGCTCTTCGATGGGAATTCCGGTGAAACTCCCGCCGTAAAAAGCTACTTCAACAGTCTCCACACCGGAAAGGGTGGAGAGCCACTGCTCGATGACTGCTTTTGCGCCGTCGGGCGTCACGTCAGCCGTCCGCGCGGTGATCTTCCGCTGGTTGCAGAAAACGCAGTCGTTGGGACAGCCTTTATGAGGTATGAAAATTGGGATGATCGCGTGCTGTTTCATATTATGGATCCTATATCCGTCAGCGGGAACTCGGGGAACCACTTGCAGGTCAGGCCCCTGTCTTCGATGAAATCGGTTATTGCGTCAAAATCCGGATGAGCGGACAGATCGCCGGAAAAAACTATCTCATTTCCGACGCGGCCGCTGGCTCCTCCGATGAATCCGGTGTTGTATCCCTCAAGAATAACGTGACCCGGCGAGATCAGAAGCGCTGTCGGTCCGCCGTATTCTTTGCACTTGTCGGCGATGCCTTTGTCGTAGGTGATGACGGAGTTTTTATCGAGCACCACGGTGCTGCATTTGGCGTAGCCCTGGGGCACGTCGATGAGTTTCATGTTCGCTTTTTCCGCCTCCGACAAAATCAGCGGAGCGGTGTGCTTCAGATTATGTATGAGAAAGCGTCCTGTGCAGGCCGCGTTGTAGGCTATGTCTTTTGGATATCTCATGAGAGGGTCGTGAAAGGAGACCAGCACCTCGGGTTCGTCGATCGGATAGAATTTTTCTCCTGCTGCGTCGACCGCTTCGATATCACTCCACATAACGATCCGGCCATTGTCCGCGCCGAATTTGCACATGAACATATCCGGATGGTCGGACACAGGCGCGGAAACACAATCGGAGGCGCCGATACGCGTAATGGCGTACCCGCGGTCTTCAAGATAGTCCGTCAGTATTTCGTTTGCGGAAGCAGAAATGTATATAGTTCGTTTTTCTTCTTTCATCATTCCGGCCTCGTAAGTTCGCCCCTGAGATCTGTTTCCATCAGGTCACGGATGTCTTCGGCAGGGTAGCCTTTGCTGAGAAGATAAGCCAGCTTCGTAACGGTGGCTTCTGTTGTCATATTGTATCCGCTGACTGCGCCTGCTTCAGCCAGAGCTGAGCTGGTCTCGTAAGCTTTCAGACGCACGGTGCCCTGCATGCACTGTGTGCAGGCGACAACGATAGTACCTGCGTTCAGAGCTTCTTTTATCACAGACGGAAGAGAAGGGTCATAGCCGGGTACGTTGCCGGTCCCGAATGTTTCCAGCACTATTCCTTCCAGGCCTGCCTTTATTATCGGCTTGAAAACCCCGAACCTTATGCCCGGGAAGAGTTTCAGGACTCCGATCCTGTGAGGCCCGATCTCCACAACATTGAGAGGGAGATCCTCGGCTTCCAGGAGCCGCTTGTGATTGTATTCTATATCTATGCCGGCTGAAGCCAGTTCAGGATAATTCGGTGATGAAAAAGCGATGAGTCCGTCGGCAGAGGTTTTGACTGCCCTGTTGCCGCGCAGAAGGTATCCGCCGAAGTAAAGGGCGACTTCTCTTACGATGCCCTGCCCCGCGATAAACAGCGAAGTCACGAAGTTGTCATATCCGTCGCTTCTCAGTTCGCACAGAGGTATCTGTGAGCCGGTGAAAATCACCGGTTTTGAAAGCCCCTCCAGCATAAAGGAGAGAGCCGAAGCGCTGTATGCCATGGTGTCGGTGCCGTGGAGCACGACGAACCCGTCGTAGTTATCGTAATCCTTTTCGATCATATGGGCGATCTGGTTCCACTCGTTGTGGGTGATGTTGGTGGAATCAAGAAGCGGGTCGCACTCGATGAAATCCCAGTCAGGCAACTCAGGCCTCTTCAGATACGGTGTTTTTTTCAGTTCATTGATGAAAAAACCTTTTTTCGGCGCGAAGCCGTTTTCTGTCGGGACCATGCCGATGGTGCCGCCTGTGTAGATGATCAGAATTTTGCTCATTTTTACAGTCTCTCTTTCGTATCGAATATCCTGGTCTGATTATACAGGACGAAGTGTTTTTTCACAAGAAAGACGGGCAGGATAGCCGGCCTGACCGGAGGACCGGCA
>JAUMVF010000076.1 GCA_030530305.1 Bacillota bacterium | reverse complement strand
TTCTTCTACATCGGTTCTGCGATAATACTTGTGCTGGTCGCGGTTTTCCTCGACCTGAAAGAACTGCGGAAAATACTGCTTCTTTCAATTATGTATCCGACAGTGCTGGCGGTGTTTGAAAGACTGGATTTCAGCCTTCTCAGCGAAAAAGACCTGATACTCGCGGCTATACTCTGCGGAGTGCTCATGGGAGTGACCAGCGGTATAGTTTTCTGGAGAGGTTATACTTTTGCGGGAAACGATGCCATAGCGAAGATCCTGAAAAAATGGTTCTTCCCTCAGATCAGTTTAAGTAAACTCATGCTGGTGCTGGACGCCATCATTATCATTTCTTCTGTATTCGTATATGACAGGAATATAGCTCTTTACGCACTCGTCTCACAGGTCATCACCACAAGAGTGATAGATATGGTCCTCTACGGATTTGAGACCAGGATCGTAAAGATGGAAATACTGACCGAAAAGCAGGATGAACTCAAAGAGTTTGTTATAAATGAACTGGAAAGAGGACTTTCCAGCGAGGAAGTATGCGGTGAGTACACAGGCAAGATGTACAGGAAAATGATCGTGCTCTGTTCGCCGAGGGAAAGCGTCCTCGTGAGAAGGTTCCTGGCGAAGAACGACCCTGACGCCTTCGTGACCTTGACAAGGATAGATACCGTATGGGGCGCAGGAATAGGGTTCAAGGATATAGATAAGGAAAACTGAGTTCTGCGGGAATCGCAGAATGGATAACGGTTTTACTTGATGATAAAATATCATTCAGGAGGTCAAAATTAATGAAAGTACTTATGCTCAACGGAAGCTCCCGTAAAAACGGGTGCACATACACTGCTCTTGAAGAAATAGGAAAGACACTGAAAGAAGAAGGTATAGATTATGAGATCTTCTTCATAGGGAACGAGCCTATACGCGACTGTACAGCCTGCAGGGCCTGCGGCATGACCGGTAAATGCGCTTTCACAGAAAACGATGACATCGTAAACAGATTCGCGGAAAAAGCATATGAAGCGGATGGATTCGTGTTCGGCAGCCCGGTCTATTACGCCCATCCGACGGGAAGGATACTTTCATTCCTGGACAGGGTGTTCTACAGCAACATAAGGGCTGCAAACAGCGCGTTCATGTATAAACCGGCGGCAGCGATAGTTTCCGCAAGAAGAGGTGGGACTACCGCGTCATTCGATGTTATGAACAAGTATTTCGGCATCACCCAGATGCCGGTAGTTACGTCGACTTACTGGAACATGGTCCACGGCAATTCACCTGAAGAAGTGCTTCAGGACAAGGAAGGCCTCAGGACCATGAGGAATATAGCCCACAACATGGCATGGATGCTTAAGAATATAGAGGCCGGAAAGAAAGCCGGAGTTGCGGCGCCGAAGACAGAAACCGGCGAAATGACTAATTTTATCAGATAGTGGAAACAATAATCTTATAATCCCGGGAGTAATATCCGTTACCGTTATGAGTGATCTTGGAGTTTTGTGCGTTCTGCCGACAGTATCGGTGTTCGTGCTGGCGATGATAACCAGAAAAACTACGCTGTCTCTTGTCATAGGCTGTCTCTTTGCGTCAGTTCTTTTATCGGGACCACGTTTTGGAGTCACCTTCGTAGAAGCCATATACGGCGTCATGAGAAGCGACCTGTGGATATGGGTGATTCTCGTATGCGGCTTTTTCGGCAGCCTTGTTTTTCTTTTTGAAAAATCCGGAGGGATATTCGGGTTCGATAAACTCATGTCGCGCATCTGTAAAGGCCGGCGCTCAACATTGTTTACCACATGGGTGCTGGGGCTGATGCTTTTCGTGGATGACTGGCTATCCATACTGACAAACGGCAACGCTATGAAGCGCATGGCCGACAAACATGGTGTGCCTCGCGAGATGCTTGCGTATACCTGTAACACTCTGGCGTCATCTGCATGCGTTATCATTCCGATATCCACCTGGGGCGTGTTTATGATCAGCCAGCTGGTGTCGACAGGAATCGCCACATCCGGGGATGGAATGAGCGTATTCTTTTCAACTCTGAAATACATGATATATCCATTTATCGCATTGCTGTTTTCGCTGCTGTACGGACTGGGGATAATTCCTGTGTTCGGACCGATGAAAAGGGCTTTTGCCGGAGCGGCGGAGCGTGCCCGGACGGCCGGGACGGTTGAAACCGCTGGAAACGCAGCGGATAATGCCGATTCAACTGAAGCTGCTGAAGAAGCCCCGGCAGAAGAAAATGGATCCGGGACTTCGGAACGCAAAACTTCCAGCCCGCTGAATTTCATCATACCGATAATAGTGGTCATCACAGTATCGCTGATTACAGGCGAGATACTATACGGTGCTCTTGTCGCGCTGGTCGTCTGCGGAGTAATGTATATACCACAAAGGCTGATGAAGATCACGGATTATCTTGGCGGGATCGTTAAGGGATTCGGCACCATGCTCCCTGTGTTTTTCATAATGACAAGCGCGTTCATGCTCCGTGATCTCAACGACCTGATGGATATGCCGGATTACGTGATAGGAGTTGTGAGCAAGGGAGTGCCTGCATGGATACTGCCTGCCATATCATTCGTGATCGTATTCCTTATGGGCATCACAGCGGCGAATTTCTGGGGAATATGCGCTATAGCATTTCCGGTGATAATCCCCATCGCCCAGGCGGTAGGGGGAGACCTGCTGCTTTCGGCGGGAGCGATAATCTCAGCAACCGCCGCAAGTTCACAGATGTGTTTCTTCGGATCTGAGGCAGCTCTGACATGTCAGACTACGGAAGTGGAAAACGTTCAGTATTTCCGTACTGCAGGAACGCTGATGATCCCTCAGATAGTACTTTGCACGATTCTTTATATCGTGATAGGATATACCGTCACATAATGACTGTATCATTGAGGCAAATGGAGGAAAAAATGTTTAAATACAGAAGAAGAGTCAAATATTACGAAACAGACATGATGAGCATAACCCATCATTCCAACTATCTCCGCTGGATAGAAGAAGCCAGGATGGAATATTTCCGGGCTCTCGGATGGGGCTATGAAAAACTGGAGCAGGACGGCGTGATATGTCCTGTAGTTGAAGTCAACTGCAGGTATCTTCAGACTACGACATTTCCCGAGGAAGTTGAGATAGAAGTTACCCTTGGAAAGTTCAACGGGGCAAGACTTGTCTGCGAATACGAAGTAAAAAGAGTCTCCAACGGCGAAGTCGTGCACAGAGCCCATACGGAGCACTGTTTCGTTGACGGGGAAGGGAAGATAGTCAATATCAAAAGACAGTACCCGGAAATGCACAAGGTACTTGTTGAAGAAAGTAAAAAGAATATACAGCGTGAAGCCGTGTCAGAGTGATTATCCCTGCACGACTTCGTATCCTGCGTCGGTGATGGCTTTTACAAGCTCGTCATCAGGAATATCGTTTGAAAGAGTGACTGTGGCTGTACCGTTATCAAGGTCGACCACAGTTTTTTCTACGCCTTCTACAGCGTCCAGGGCGTCCTTTACTCTTGCCTGACAGTGCTGGCACATCATACCTTTAACGTTGAATGTCTTTTCCATTTTTTCTCCTTTCGCTGCTTCAGCAGGTTCATTATCTGATGATAGTTCTATGTTATCAGTACCGCCGGGTTCCTCCGCAGCCAGAGTTTCGGGAAGGTCCACCGGCTTTTTGCCCGCGTCACGGGCGGTGCTCGTTACTTTGAAAAGGTTCAGTCTCAGAGCGTTTGAAACGACGCAGAAACTGGAAAGGCTCATGGCCGCGGCTCCGATCATCGGGTTCAGCGTAAGACCGATAGCCGGTATAAGGGCGCCTGCCGCGATGGGTATGCCGATGCAGTTATAAAAGAATGCCCAGAACAGATTCTGGCGTATATTGCGCAGTGTCTGCCGCGAGATCCTTACAGCGGAAACAACATCCATGAGAGACGATTTCATCAGGACTATATCCGCGGCGTCCAGCGCCACGTCGGAACCTGCGCCGATGGCTACTCCTGTATCGGCTGAGGTCAGGGCAGGGGCATCGTTGATGCCGTCTCCGACCATGGCCACTTTACCGTATTTCTGAAGGCTGCGTATAACAGCGTCTTTGTCCGCCGGGAGCACGTCTGAGATAACGTCGTCTACGCCGATCTGAGACGCTATAGCTGACGCCGTCTGTCTGTTGTCTCCAGTGAGCATAACTACGCGCAGGCCCATATTCTTCAGTATTCTTACAGCTTCGGCGCTGTCTTCTTTTACCACATCCGCTACTGCTATTATTCCCAGTATGCGGCCGTCACTTGCGAAATACAGAGGGGTTTTCCCCTCGGCGGATAATCTGTCGCCGGCTTCATACAGGGAAAGGGAAGCCGGGTCTGCGTTATCGCGGGAGGAAAGCAGGCCGTTTTCTTCCATGAGGGCAGCATTTCCGCCAAATGAACGGAACCAGTCAACGATTCCTTTGACTCCGTGACCGGGAAGATTTTCAAATTCAGTCATATTTGACGGTTTTATGCCTCTGATGCGGGCTTCCCCGGTTATGGCCTTCGCGAGAGGATGTTCGCTCCCGGATTCAAGAGATGCAGCTACTGTAAGAAGTTCATTATCGCTTACGTCCGCGACAGGCAGTATATCCGTTACCTTTGGTTTTCCCTCTGTTATCGTTCCTGTCTTGTCAAGTACGACTATATCGGTGTTACCGGCTGCTTCAAGTGTGGAAGCGGTTTTGAAGAGAACCCCGTTTTTCGCGCCTACGCCGTTACCGACCATGATGGCGACCGGTGTGGCAAGTCCCAGGGCGCAGGGGCAGCTGATGACCAGCACGCTGACTGCCCGGGCCAGTGAAAAACCGAATTCCCTGCCGGCTATGAGCCAGATGATCAGTGTGATCGCAGCTATGATGATGACTGCCGGAACGAAGATCCCGGAAACCTTATCCGCGGCTCTTGCGATAGGGGCTTTGGAAGAGGCGGAGTTTTCCACCATCTCAATGATATGGCTGAGTGTAGTGTCGCTGCCTACACGGGTGGCTTCACAGGTAAGAAAACCGTTCTGGTTTATAGTAGCGGAACTTACCGCCGATCCGAAGGTCTTGTCTATGGGAAGGCTTTCTCCCGTGAGAGCGGACTCGTCCACTGCGCTTTCTCCCTCTACGACTCTGCCGTCAACAGGTATACTTTCCCCGGGGCGGACCAGAAAGATATCTCCGGTTCTGACGTCCTCAACGGGTATGACGGTTTCTTCGCCGTCTCTGAGCACAGAGGCTGTCTTGGGCGCCAGATCCATAAGACTCTTTATGGCGTTAGTCGTCTTTCCCTTGCTGTAGGATTCAAGAGTTTTCCCTATAGTTATAAGTGTGAGGATCATGGCAGCGGATTCAAAATACAGATCATGGAGACCTGCCATGGCCGCGTCCAGATCACCGGCGTAAAGCTGGTTGCCCATACGGAAAAGTACAGCCAGACTGTAGGCGAAAGAGGCGCCGGCGCCGAGGGCGACCAGAGTATCCATATTAGGCCCGCCGTGAGTCAGGCTCAGTATTCCGCTGGTAAAGAATTTTCTGTTTATGATCATCACAATTATGGTCAGAAGCATTTCATAGAGCCCGATGGCCATAGGAGTGTCCATTGCCTCCGGGATGGGCCAGTTCCACATCATGTGTCCCATCGATACGTACATGAGAGGTATAAGTACACATATGGAAACAACGAGCCGTCTGACCATCATAGGCGTCTCGCGGTCCTCAAAGGCGTCAGGAACGTCATCTGCCGCAGATGCTGAAGGACCTGAGGACGGGGATGCGCCGTATCCCGCGTTTTTAACGGCGGCGCAGACATCTTCTGACGTGACGGAAGGGTCCCGGTCCAGGGTCATGGAACCTGTAAGAAGATTCACAGCCACGTTGCTGACCCCGTCGAGCCCGGAAACGGCTTTTTCCACATGAGCGCTGCACGCCGCGCAGGACATGCCGGTCACATTGTATTTTTCATTGGTTATGATTTCATTCATTGTTTTGCCTTTCAGTTGTCAGCAGGTTTTTTATACGAAGAAGGGGAGATGCCTATTTCAGCCGGTCTATAAGATCCACCGCTTCATCTATGACGTCTGTATTACCTTTTTCGATCTCTTCGACGACACATGTTTTCATGTGCTCCTTCAGTATGATCTCCGCTACGCTTTTCAGTGCGCTTTGAGCAGCGGAAAGCTGCATCAGGATATCGCCGCAGTATCTGTTGTCATCGAGCATGTTCTTGGTGCCGTTCAGCTGACCGATGATGCGGTTCAGCCTGCTTTGCAGCTTGTGTACAGTCTCTTTGCTCCGCGGCGTGTTTTTATGTCTTGCGCAGGCAGGGCAGGTCTGATCGCAGTTTTCCATGCCTGTGTTTGTTTCTGTGTTTTTATCCATAATAGAATCCTCCGTTTACCGGACCGTGAATACGGTCCCGCGTAATAAGAATATACCCCGTGGGGGTATTTGTCAACGAGGCAAAGATGTGTGGAAATAAGAGAAAATGAATGATATACTCTTTATATGTGTGCATTGCAGAAAGGAGCAGAAAATGGAATTTATTCCTATTCTTTTAGGCGTAGTTATCGCCGGTTATTTTATCGGCAGCAGACTGCGGGTACATAAGGATAAAATGCAATGGCTCAGCCCGTTGATTTCTGTCATCGTGGCCGTTTTGCTGTTCGTTCTGGGATTCCGTCTCGGATCCAACGAAGAAGTTTTCAGCAAGCTGGGCACGATAGGGATCAAAGCCTTTATTCTTGCAGTGGGCGGAGTAACGGGAAGCGTCCTGTGTGTTTTCATTATCAGGAAGATCGTCGGTATAGACAGAAAAGGCGACCTCATATCCGGTTCTCCAAAAGAACACAGGACAGATTCTGATGACAGCAAAACAGATACATCAGACGGCAATAAAGATACCGGCGGCGGTGAAAGTTTTAAGATGACAGTGAAAACGCTGGTTTCACTGGCGGCAGGCATGCTGGCAGGATTCTTTCTGACTAAAGATTATTCGCCCGTAGAAGATGCCGTAGAGAGTTTTGTGGGGGTATCGGGAACTGTGCTTCTGACGATACTGTATACTCTGCTGGTCTTTGTAGGTATAGAGATAGGGCTCGAAGGCACTGTGGTCCAGAAGTTCAAAATGGTCGGATGGAGGATAGTCCTGTTCCCGGTGGGAGTTATGGCAGGGACTCTCATCGTGATGGTGATCCTGTCCATGTTTATCGATTACAGCGTAACGGAGACTCTGGCAGTGGGATCGGGCTTCGGCTGGTTTTCGCTGGCCCCTGTACTGATCGCGGAATATTCCGCCGAAGTATCGGCGCTGTCACTTCTTTATTGCGTAATGAGAGACGTGCTGGGCTTCATATTCATACCGGTCATAGCCAGAACAATAGGTTATGTGGAAACGATCGCGCCTCCGGGAGCATCGGCGATGGATGTGAGCCTGCCGATAGTTGAGAGAGCGACAAACGCCGACATTGCCGTGTACTCGTTCGTAAGCGGAGCAATAGTCAGCATATTGGTACCGGTACTGGTGCCTTTGTTCATCGCGTTATAAAAAAGAATTTTGCCGCGGCACAGAACCGCGCGTAGTTATAAATTATCAAAAGAAAAGGACTTGAAAATGGAACAGAAAAAATTCAAGGGAAGCAGCAATTACGTAGCATCACTGGAACTGATGAATTCAGTAAATATCGCCATAGCGCTGGAAAAGCCTCTTTTGCTCAAGGGGGAGCCGGGCACTGGGAAGACCATGCTGGCTGAAGCAATATCGGAAGCCCTGGGTAAACGGCTCATCACGTGGAGCATCAAGTCCACGACAAAGGCGCAGGAAGGTCTTTACGTATACGATACGGTACAGAGGCTTTATGACAGCCAGTTCGGTGAAGAAGGCGTTGATGATATAGGGAAATACATCAAACTGGGAAAACTTGGCGAAGCGTTCAGCGCTGAGGAACAGGTGGTGCTCCTTATCGATGAGATAGACAAAGCAGACCTGGAATTCCCCAATGACCTTCTCTGGGAACTGGATAAGATGGAGTTTTTCATCAACGAAACGAAAGAAGTGGTGAAGGCGAAAACACGTCCCATCGTTATCATCACATCCAACGCGGAAAAGGAATTGCCGGACGCATTCCTGAGAAGGTGCGTTTTCCATTACATAGATTTTCCGGACAAAGGTAAAATGAAGGAAATAATAGATGTTCATTATCCTGACATAGACGAAGTCCTTGTGGAAAGAGCCATGAAAGCGTTTTATAAAATACGCGAACTTGACGATATCCAGAAAAAGCCAAGCACGTCAGAGCTTATCGACTGGATACAGGCTCTGATAACGAGCGGCGTTGATGTGGGAAAGATAGTGAAGGAGATGCCTTATCCGGGAGTCCTTCTCAAGAAGAATGAGGATCTTGATACGCTGAAGGCAGAATGGAAGACAGAAGAACCGGAAGGAAGTGCCAACTGATGTTTCTGGAGTTTTTCTTCGTTCTCAGAGCAAGCGGGCTGAAAGTGTCGCTGCATGAGTGGATGACGCTTCTTGAGGCGCTGGAAAAAGGCCTTGCTCAT
>JAUMVF010000075.1 GCA_030530305.1 Bacillota bacterium | reverse complement strand
GCTGTTATAAATAGCGGGAAAGTCGGTCATTTCACAGGTGCCGATACTGATTCGGACATCTGCAAGCTGAGGAAGTAAAGCCAGGGCAGACCTGGCTTTTTCCATGTCAGGAATATCGCCGGGAAAATGCTTTGCTGTTATGCTGATTCCCCGGCGGTCTGCCGAGCAGTCAAAATCTATTATTTCGGGTATAGAGAAAAGGACTTCTTCGATATCCGAAAGGAACAGTCTTCCGCTGCCGAAGTCGATACTGTTTCTTATCCTTCCGCGGATCTTAAATATACGTGGAAGCACGCCTCCGCATGCGCAGGGGCTTTTCTCTATCTTTCCAATGTCGCCAGTCTTGTATCTTAGCAGAGGCATAGCCTTGTGATTGAATGTGGTGACAACTATCTGCCCGAAACCGTTTTCATCCGGATCCAGAACTTCGAAATAGTGGTCGCTGCTTCTGACGTGATAACCCATCCCAGCTGTACATTCACATCCTCCGAAGATACAAAGCTCAGTCATTCCGTAGTGCCTGAAGGACCGGGAGCCCCAGACTGTTTTCAGTCTGTCGCATATAGCGTCGGGAACATCGTCTGCGCTCATGAGCATCTCACGGACACGGATGCTTCTGTGAGAGTTACTTTCCGATGACCCTTCTGCATTTCCCGCCTTCATGTCCTGAAGCTGGCTGTATCTTGCCACAGCCGCCATCTGGACAGGAATGCCCGTTATCACATCGGGCTTGTATTCTTTGATCTTTTCATAGGCGTCATTGATATCGGTCACGGGACCGTAGATGTACGTATCGCAGCCCAGTTCATCCATGGATTTTCTGACCACGTCCCCGATGCTCCCGGGAGTTCCGCCGGACATCATGACCATCATACGGTCTCCGGGTTTCATGAAAGTGGTGTATGCCACGCGGATGAAATCCAGGGCTTTGTATATATCCTCGCCGGAAAAGGCGAGTTTTTTCTGGCCGCCGCTGGTTCCTGTGGTGGGGACTGTCACCAGCCTTGTGACTTCTCCAGGACGCATGCAAAGAAAATCGTTTTCATTTCCCGCAAGGTCTGCTTCCGAGGTGAGAGGGAGCTTTTCGAAATCATCGAAATTTTTTATATCTTCCGGTTTGATGTGCTTTAACTTTTCCTGATAGAAAGAACTGTGTTCCTTAAGGCATCCTATGACGTCTCTCAGTTTTCCGAGCTGCCAGTCTTCAAGGGTCTTAAGGTCCAGCTGTTCCGGGGAAACGCCGACGTCTGCGGCTATCTTGCTGTCAATAGGGCTTTTTTCAAACATTCATTACTCCTTTGTGAGGCGCTGAGCTCAGAAGCCTTAGCGGTCTGAGGGCTTTGCGGGGGTCATGTACTTTGAACAGAAGGGGATTATTTTTCCGTTTTCATACACATGCAGGCTGCATCTTGACAGCCTTTCAAGATCGATGTTCATGGCGTCCTGGAAAGCCATGGCGGAGATCTTCATAGTTCGGGTCTTCATATATCTGACGAAAGTGTCGAAGTCCATTTTTTTATCTTCATCTGAAACAAGCTTTATATCCGCAGCGTCAGACGTGCTGGGTGGGAGCACGGATCCGGGACCGCAATCCTTCCCGGAACTCTTCCAGTGCTCCGCCACATATCTCCTGTTGTCCGCGGCGCAGGTGCGTCCCTTCCTCCTGTCGTTCTTCCTGTCTGATACGGGTATGAGCTGTCTTTCATCATCTACGATAAAAGTTGAATGGAACTCGCATGCCGCGTGGTCGCACATGGAAGGCAGCAGCGCGTTTTCAGGTATTCCTGTCTGGAGCACCAGATCGTTCATCAGCTCATCCAGCGTATATCTGTCTGCGGCTTCCGGTGCATCCGGGTATCTTCCAAGATATGTGACCGGCTGGAAGTGTACGCTTCTGACTGCCGGGAAAAGCCTTACTGCCTCCCGTATGATCTCGCCAATGTGGTCATCGTTGATCCCTCTTATTATCGTGGGCACCAGAGTGACCCCGATACCGTGCCGGCCGCAGTTTTCTATAGCTTTGCGCTTTGTTTCTATGAAGTCTCTCCCGCGGAGTTTCCTGTATATCTCATCATCTGTCCCGTCGAACTGGAGAAATACTATGTCCACTCCCGCGCCGGCAAGGGCTTTTACGTAAGCCTCATCCTCCGCCAGCCTGATGCCGTTGGAGTTTACCTGTACATATGAACAGCCGGCTTTCTTCGCGTAAGCTGCCAGTTCCGGCAGGTCGTCCCTCAGCGTAGGTTCTCCGCCCGCCAGCTGAAGAAGGGGATCTCCGGAAAGCTCAACGATTTTGTTGATAGCCTGTTTTATCCGCCCGGTGGACGGCATTTCTTTTCTTTCTCCTCCCAGGGCGAAACAGAAGGGGCACCTGAGATTGCAGTCTCCCGTCACCTCCAGGATCACGCAGCAGGTATCCTGTGGATGGTCTCCGCAGCTGTTGCATCTGCCGTCGCACAGAGCGGCCGTTTTTTCATCCAGAGGTTCCTCACGGCTGATCCACCGGTCGAAGTCGAAAAAGCCTTTCCAGACAGGCGTACTGAAAGATCCGTGCTCATCACACGTTTTCTCCATATATATGATCTGATCGTCCTTTCGGATGAGTTCCGCGGGAATCTTCTTAAGGCATACGGGACACATTGAATATGTGCTCCTGACTGTTTCGCGTTTTGCCATATGACCGCTGTCCGGTCCGGTATCACTCATAATTGCTATTCCTTTCGTTCCGCCATATATTATAGCATGAAGGCGGGGAGGGAATAAAAGAAAGACGTATTAATCTGCTGGCAAAACAGAAAATATGCTAAAATTACCGTTAGAGGATAACGGGGAACGTATCGATGTAACGGAGGCATGTACAATGGTAAAATCGGCAGTCATATTCAGAAGCAGCCCGAGAGAAAACGGGAACACTAATTCCCTTACGGATGCGGTTTCAGCTGAATTGAAGCAGTCAGGATGCAGAGTAACTGAGTTCGATCTTAACGATATGGATATCAGACCGTGCACTTCCTGCAGGGAGTGCCAGAAGGACTGGACCGTTGTGAACTGCGCCCAGTACGATGATTTCGGGACGCTTGCCGCCGCGGTAAAAGAAAGCGACATGATAGTCCTTTCGACGCCTATATATTCATGGTACTGCGCGCCGCCGATGAAGGCGCTGCTGGACCGGATGGTATACGCGTTCAACATGTACTATGGGGAAAAACGCGGACCGTCGCTGTGGGAAGGCAAGCAGGTGGCTGTTGTGACCACGTGCGGCTATCCGCCGGAAAAGGGAGCGGACCTGTTTGAAGAAGGCATAAAGAGATTCTGCAGACATTCAAAACTGGAGTATCTGGGCATGATATGCGAGCAGAACAAAGGATATCAGTTGGCTTTCATGGATGAAAAAAAGACAAAGCACGCGAAGGAATTCGCTGAAGGACTTTTGAAATAGTCGGAAAGGCAGACATGATGAAAGGTGATAAAATGAAATCACATGTGAATCTCAACGAAGACAAAGATATTTACTATTTCGTGGAAAAGCCCGCGAAAATGGGCAGGACGGTCTTCTGGGGAGACAACATCCTTATGGGAAGGAATGTAATCCTGGCAGGAGAGCACGTGCTTCCGCACGCTCACCCCGAGGAGCAGTATACGCTCATCATATCCGGCGAGTGTGACGTCAAGTGCGGAGACGAGGAGTTTCACCTGACGCCCGGCGGCGTATGCTATGCTCCGCCCAATGTGACTCATGAACTGTGGATGTGGGATGAAAGCGACGTGGTCGCATTGGATATCTTCACGCCCGTCAGAGAAGACTGGATAGATCCCATAAAGAAGTAGCAGACCGCCCGGATCCAAAGTACCGGATCAGCGGTCTGAATGTGTTTCGAAAAATATTTATCGAAAAACGATAAAATACTATTGACAAACGAAAAATACCCCTGTATACTTGGTTTATCGATAAACGATAAACCATTTTTTTAAAAGGACTTTTAAAATAAAAAACCGACACATTACAGGAGGTAGACGAAATGAGCAAGTTGAATAAAGTAGTAATAATCGTATCAAAGATCGGCGAGGTGTGCTGCTGGATCGCATGCGCCTTCATGATCGCCATGATCATCGTGACTGTGACAGGACATCCGAGTCTTCTGGATTATCTCAGCGACGTAAGAGACAGTTCAGTCCTCAGCAACGGAGGCTTTGAGCTGGTGCTCGGCGATATGGCGCCGGGACATACGGGAAGCGCGTATATCATCTTTTTCATCACAGTGCTTATCACAAGCGCGCTGATGGCGATGATATTCAGAAATGTCTATCTGTCATTCAAAACGGCAGAGGGAAAAACAAAATTCTCAAAGGGCAAGACCCCGTTCCAGCCTGACATCGTCCGCATGATCCGTGAGATCGGGATATTCAGTATAGCTATCCCTATCGTTGAACTCATAATGACGATCATCGCCAGAATAGCGCTCGGCGGCGCAGGAGTAGAAAGTAGCCTGAACCTTAACGGCATCCTCATAGGTATCGTAGTTCTTTGTCTGTCACAGTTCTTCGCTTACGGCACACAGCTGCAGGAAGACAACGACGGGCTGGTTTAGAAAGGGGGAGCAGAAATGGGAAAGATCATTCTTGAACTGGACGTTATGATGGCGAAAAAGCACATGTCTCTCAACGAACTGGCTGAAACAGTAGGCATCACCAATGTCAATCTGTCAAAGATAAAAAACAATAAAGTAAATGCTATCAGGTTTTCGACCCTGTCTGGGATATGCAAGGCTCTCGAATGCGAGCCCGGGGACATACTGAAATACGATCCCGAAGATTAAACGGCAGGGCAGACAGAAAAACCGGATGGGGAGGATAATATATAAAAAAGCGGCCGGAAGGCCGCTTTTTCTGTGACTTTATTTATCATTTCGGATTTTGATCATCTCTGGTCATTGTTCCTGATCTTCCCTGACTATGCGTACGGTGGAATTATCACGCATTACTTTCAGCATCCGTTTTTTGAATCTCAACTCCGGATTTTTGACTATCCAGATGCTGCAGGCTTCCCAGATGGAAAAAGCACCGATGGTGGAAAGTACTGTGTAAACAACGATAGGAATATCCGCCTGGATCACAAGACTGAGGGCAATAAACGCTACGCCGATAGCAAACATGATGCACTGCTGGAGCAGATTTCTGCGATATGTTTTTTTGACATATGTTTCTTCGCGCTCGCTCCATTCGCGCAGTGTTTTTTCTATCTTATCGCTGTCTATCTCCGCGTCTGTGATTATCCGGGTCTCGATCCCGTTTGAAAGTTTACAGAGTCGCAGCTTTTCCATGATGTAGTTTCGTACATCCTCGCTGAGCATTTTACCGTCCGCGTCAAAAGGATTGTAAAGATCGGATTCATTTTTCACTTTGAGTCTGATGATTTCCATGTTTTTTCCTTATTATTTTCTGTGTGAGGATATTTTACCGGAAAAGCCGTCGATGTCCATCCTTAGCATATTTACGTTGGTCAGCGGCATGTCGTCCAGTTTCCGGGCGCGCATAGCGTTCTCTGCGTCGGGTACGGTTTCCTCAAGGCAGCAGAACATTGTCTTAAGAGCATCAAGTTTTGCCTCGCGTCCTTCGATCTCATGTATCGTTCCGTAGCATATCACGCTGCGGTACTCGTGATGGCACCTGCCGTATACGTAGCCTTCATCATCCAGCACGAAAGCGCAGACACGGGGGTTAGCCTTCAAAGCGCTGATCTTTTTCCCCTCGAATCCCGTATGGAAATACAGGCAGTTTTTTTCTCTGTCGTACCCGTGGGAAATGGCGATACAGTAAGGTTCACCTTCTTCTGTGACCATGGACAGAGTCACGTATTTGGCCTTGCCGATGATCTCCCATATGGTGTCCGCGTCGTCGATGGCGCGCTCGGCGCCTTTTCTCGAATGATATCTTGGTATTTCGTTATCTTTCATATTTGCACCTCGTAACAGATTTTATCATATCCATGTGCATACTTCATTTTCCTTTTCCCCGTTGCAGGGAGATCACGACTCCCACCGCGCAGATAACAGCAAATATTATAAACAGAATATGCGTGACTTTCACAACAACATCCGGATCAGATGACGCCAGAGGCGTACTGCCAAGGTGGAATGAAACCACCAGAGTGACGATGACCATCCCCACAGTCTGTCCCACGGTGCGCATAGTCGATACCAGAGATGAAGCGACCCCGTAATCCTTCTTATCTACACATGACATGATAGCGTTGGTATTCGGCGATGAGAACATGGCAAAGCCGATACCGATGATGAGAAGCATTGCGACTATCACCGCGGCGCTGGTGTCAGGACCGACAAATATGAGACCCGTGATGCCCGCGCCGCTGACTGCCATGCCCGCCGAAGACAGTTTGAAAGGCGAGATCCGGTCTGACAGTCTGCCCATTCTGGGCGAAAGCAGCGCCATCGCCACCGGCTGGCATACCATTATGAATCCGGCGGTCTGGGACGAATAGCCCGCTACGACCTGAAGGTAGATGGACATAAGATAGCTGAGAGCCATTGTGGTGGCGTAGTTGAGAAGGGCGCTGAGATTTGAAAGCCCGAAACCTATATTATCTTTGAAAAGCCTTACCTGCACTGCCGGGTCAGGCTCTTTTGCTTCATGGATGACGAACAGGATACCTGCTGCCAGACCTGCGGCGATCAGGATAAACGGCCAGATGCCGTGACCGATGATCTGGGACAGTCCGAACATGAAAGCGGTGATGAAAACTATGAACAGAAGATTCCCTGTAAGATCAAAGGGCCGCTTTTTCGCAGGAGGCTCTTCCGCCGGGAGCCTGACGATGGCAAGGATTAAAGCTGCCAGAGTCAGAATACTGGTCAGCACGAATATGGAACGCCACCCCAGTTGGTGGTTCATTATCCCGCCGATGACCGGTCCGGATGAAAGGCCTACGTAAGTTCCGACCAGACTGTATCCTATAGCCCGGCCTCTCATATTGGGAGGGAAGGCCGATATGATGATCGCCGTGTTGGTGCTGAATACCATGGCCGCGCCGATCCCCTGAATGAGTCTGAGTATTATGAGCATTATAAAGGACCAGGCGAAAATGCTGAGAGCGCAGCATGCTGTAAATATGCCTGTTCCGATGATAAGTATCTTTTTCCTGCTTGTGATATCCGCGGCTCTGCCGAAGGGGACAGAGAAGGCCGCGACGGAAAGAGCGTATACCGTCACCAGCCAGCCTACCAGGGACGCGCTGACATTGAAGTCAGCCGCGATGGAAGGAACTGAAAGATTCAGCGAGCTGCCTGAAAAAGCAGTCGCGAAAGCTGTCAGTATGACAACTATGATGGTGGGTTTCCTGTCTGCAGTTTTCTGTACCGGTTTCTCGTTCATACTATCCGTTATTTATTATTGCCGCCTATCTGTTTTTTATGATTGCTGCCACAAGTTCTGACCCTGTGATCAGATCCTTCGTGTAAGTGTATTCTTTGGTGGTGTGGGTGTTATACATGCCGCTTGAAAGCACGATGCCGGAAAGTCCGTGCTGTACAAATACATTGTTGTCGCTGCCGCCCAGGGTCGAGGTGATCTCGCCTTTGAGCCCAAGCTCTGCGCATGCTCTGCGGAAACACCTGCACACGTCCGCGTCTTCCGGTGTTTCATAAGCTTTGATGTGGACGGTGCGGATGATTTCAACTCCCGCGTCTGTTTTCCCGGCTTCTTCGCGGAAGATTGTTTCGGCGTTATCTATCTGAGCCATGGCTTCTTCGTGGTCAAAGCCTCGGGCTTCGCCGGTGCACACGCAGCGATCGGCGATTATATTGGTGGCTTTGCCTGCTTTGATAGTCCCTATATTGAAAGTGGTGTTTTCCGATATGTGTCCCTGTTTTATACGGGTGATGGCGTTTGCCGCTGTCTTCAGGGCGTTGATACCTTCCTCGGGCGCAAAACCCGCATGGGCAGATTTGCCTGTGACAGTTACCTCGAATGAGATGATGGAAGGAGCCTTTCTCGCTGCTGTTCCCGGAGCCCCGCTCATGTCAAGCACATAGGCGTCTTCTGACACGAGCCTGCTGTAATCGAAGACTCCGGCGCCTTTCGCGTAGGCTTCTTCGCCCATGGTAAAGAGCACTTCGATGTCACCGTGGGCTGAGTCTTTTGCCAGCCGCACACCTTCAAGTATCTCGACTACGCCGGTAACGTCATCGGCGCCGAGGACGGTGTTCCCATCTGAGGTTATGGTATCCCCATCATCACAAAGCAGCGGGATTTTGCCGATTCCCGGCTCGACTGTATCCATGTGGGCAGAAAACAGAACCGGCTTTTTATCCGGATCACCCCTGAGTATTCCGTATATATTGCCGGCTTCTCCGTCTAATGCCGCCGCCGCGTCATCTTCCGAGACTTCAAAGCCCAGTTCCTGAAGTTCTGTTTTTAAAAGCGCCGCCATTTTCCTCTCATGAAAACTGACAGAATCTATCTTTGTCAGCTGCAGGAATATATTTACAAGGCTGTCTTTGTCTGCTTTGAACATTTCTGATCCAATCATAATATATAACCCTTAGTTTTTTAGCGTTGTTATAATTGTTTGATTTATTATAGCATGAAGTCAGACGCGGGGGGAGATTTCCATATAATGCGGAAATAGAAAACACCCGCGTCATGCGGGTGTTTTCAAATAGGTTATTTTTACTACCTAGCAACTATCCTTCTTCATTTTAAAGGAAGGGATAAGCGTTGTAAGTAGCTTTTTACTCTTCTACTTTAGTAGCGCTTGCCTTGCCGCCTCCGAAGAGCTTAGCAAGGATGATAACGCCTACGAAGAATACTGCGAATGCTACTATCAGCGGAACAAGGAAATTGTCCATGATTCCTGAGAATATGTAGCCAACGCCTGCGGCTCCCGCACAGAGTGTGGAGTACGGAACCTGTGTCTTTACATGGTCTGTATGTCTTACGTTGGATG
>JAUMVF010000074.1 GCA_030530305.1 Bacillota bacterium | reverse complement strand
ATTACATGAAATATATACGATCTCTTTCACGCCAAAGGCTATGATCTTGTCCAGGGCTTCCGGTCTTATACCCATCCGCGGCGGATCAACTACGATGAGATCCGGTTTTTCAGTGAGCTCATCGATCTTTTCCAGCACATCCCCGGCGATGAACCTGCAGTTCTCAAGACCGTTTATCTTCGCGTTTTCCTCCGCGGCTTTTACCGCGTCTTCCACCAGCTCGATACCTGTGGCGCTTTTCGCTTTCGATGCCATGACCTGGGTTATGGTGCCTGTGCCGCTGTAAAGATCCAGCACTGTCTTTCCGCTGAAATCCTCCGGCAGCGAAAGGGCGTAGGAATACAGTCTTTCCACGGCTTCCACATTGGTCTGGAAAAATGAAAAGGCGCTGACTTTGAAATCAAGACCCAGGATCTTTTCCATGTAGTAGTCCTGTCCGGAAAGCACACGCAGCTCCTGACATTTGACTGCGTCGGCGGGGTCATCGTTCAATGTGCGGAGCACGCCCACGACCTGATTCTCCAGATCGAGTCCCTCTATGCAGGAAACATATCCTGCTTCATCAAACTCACGCTGGGTCGAAGTAACGATATTCACCAGAAGCTGCCCCGTGTGGACGCCTCTTCTGATTATCAGGTTCCTCATAAGTCCCCTGTGGGTCTTTTTGTGGTACTTGTCATAGCCTGCTCCGACGCAGAAATCCAGAGTAGCCTTCAGGATCCGGTTGAAATCTTCATGGACCAGCTGGCATTCGTCTACTGTGACTATAGACCAGTACTTGCCCTTTTTATGCATACCCAGGGTCATCTCTCCGCCTTTTACAAGATCACCAAAGGTGTATTCCATTTTGTTTCTGTATCTGTATACCGACGGACTTCCTTCTATTCCAATATAACGATCGAGATCCACCTTTCTTCCTTTGAGCAGATCCCGAACTTCCTGGTCTTTTATCTTAAGTTGTTCTTCATACGGCATGCCCTGGTACAGGCATCCTCCGCAAAAGTTGTTGTCTTTACAAATATCCATATTTTCTGTAAAACTCTTCCTTGTATTCCATGAATCTGCCCTCTTCTATGGCAGTCCTCATACGGTGAACGGTCTTCACCAGAAAATGAAGGTTGTGATTGGAAAGGAGCATTGAAGACAATATCTCCCCGGACTTGAAAAGATGTCTCAGATAAGCCCTTGAATAATTCCTGCAGGTATAGCAGTCGCATTCCGGATCTAAAGGTCCGAAGTCCCTCTCGAATTTAGCGTTCTTGATATTCACCTGTCCGAAAGATGTGAGAGCTGTCCCGTTCCTCGCTATCCTCGTAGGGAGCACGCAGTCGAACATGTCGATTCCCCGCTCTACTGCTTCAAAAAGATAGTCGGGCGTGCCTATGCCCATCATATATCTGGGCTTGTCCTCCGGAAGAAGATCCACACAGGTGTCCATGACTTCGCACATGAGCTCCTTGGGTTCTCCCACGCTGAGTCCGCCTACGGCATACCCCGGAAGATCCATATCGACTATAGCTTCAGCGCTGCGTTTTCTCAGGTCAGGGTACATACCGCCCTGCATGATACCGAAAAGCGCCTGTTTCTCTGTATTTTTATGGGCTTCCACGCACCTTTCAAGCCATCTTGTGGTCCTTTCCATGGATGGCTCCACGTAAGCCCTGTCCGCCGGATACGGCGCGCACTCGTCAAAAGCCATCATTATGTCTGAGCCGAGCGCTGTCTGTATCTCTATGGGCTTTTCCGGAGAAAGCATATGGGAAGATCCGTCTATATGTGAACGGAACTGTACGCCTTCTTCTGTGATCTTACGCATCTCACCAAGACTGAAGACCTGGAATCCGCCGCTGTCTGTAAGGATCGGTCTGTCCCAGTTCATGAACTTGTGAAGACCGCCGGCTTCCCTGACGATCTCATGTCCCGGCCTCAGGTAAAGATGATACGTATTGCCCAGGATTATTTCCGCGCCAAGTTCTTTGACCTCTTCAGGCCTCATTGCCTTCACTGTGCCCGCAGTCCCCACCGGCATGAACACCGGAGTCTGAACTGTCCCGTGAGGCGTGGTGAATTCACCTCTTCTGGCCTTTCCGTCTGTCGCTTTTAATGTAAATGTAAGAGCCTTTGCCATTAGAGTACCTTACCTAACTGTATATGATAGTTCTTCGCTTCTTCACAGTCTCTCTGGATCTGCTCTGAAAGCGCTTCTACTGATTCGAATTTGCGTTCTTCACGCATCTTGTCAAGAAACTCGACTTTGATGTGAGCTCCGTAAAGTTCTTTATTGAAGTTGAAGATGTGTGTCTCCACGTTTTTTTCATAGGTGCCTATCGTCGGCTTGACTCCCACGTTGGTCACGCTGGGGTATATGGCGCCGTCAAGCAGGCAGTTGGTCACGTAAACACCGTTCGGCGGCGTTACCATCGTCTCGTCGATGACGATGTTCGATGTGGGGAATCCTATAGTCCTTCCGATCTTGTTGCCAACGACTACCTCGCCCTTGATGGCGTAGTTTCTGCCCATGTATTTCATGCACTCGTTTACGCTGCCCATCTCTATGAGCTGTCTTATGAATGAACTGCTCACCAGCTGTCCGTCGACGAAGAAAGGTCTCATGATATGGATACCGAAATCTTTCTTTATACCCTCTTCCATAAGCGTCACGGGCGTACCCATGGCTTTATACCCGAAGCGGTAGTTGAACCCGCAGTATGCTTCCTTCATGTGGAAGGTATTGATAAGGATATTATCTATGAAATCGATAGGATCCATGGTGAGTATGTGCTTGTCGAACGGGATATTGAAAAGATAATCCACCCCGTAGCTCTCTATGATCTGGGCCTTCTCCTCTTTGTACATGATGTTCTTGACTATGGTGTCGTCGGCAAGCAGATTACGCGGGTGATTGGCGAATGTGAAAACAGCGCTCTTATGGCCTGATGACAGCGCGGCATTGACGCATCTTCTGATTATTTCCTGATGGCCTTTGTGCACTCCGTCAAAGTTGCCCAGAGCTACTACTGTTTCTTCGATATGGTCTATTTCCTCAAGTGAGTTGTAAATCTTCATCTTCTGTCTCCTTTGAATCAGATCGTTACGGGGCTGCTGCCCCGTCGGATCACACCGGCATTATCTGAAAAAGACCTTATCCGGTATGAAGGAATCTGTTTCTTCATCATACATGGCGACCCCGAGAAAAACCGGTTCTTCCTGCCCGTCTTCCGTATTTCCGTAAAGACAGTATGCCAGCGGATATCTGCTGTCCGCATAAAACGGCAGGTCGTCCTTCGTAAAAGCGGGACCATTTTCGATCTTCACATCTTTCGCGTAGACGCTGAGACCGTTGAGAAACGCCCGGACTCTTCCTTCTCTGACAATTCCTCTGCCAAAATGCGAAAGAGCCCTGTCGACCGGGGTCATGAGCTTTACTATCTCTTCCGGCTGCATGTTCCGCACCGCTTCGATATCCACGGCTTCTTCTGCCCGGAAGATGCCGCTCGCCTTTCTTTCAAGGCTGCTCATGACAGCTCCGCAGCCAAGATCTTCGCCTATGTCTCTGCAAAGGGATCTTACATAAGTCCCCTTTGAGCAGGTGAGGCTGAATGTCACTTCAGTGCTCCCGTCCCGGCTGATGTTTTCTGTTACTATGTCCTCTATATATATATCACGGGCTTCGATGTCCACATCCTGCCCGTTTCTCGCGTATTCATAAAGCTTTCGCCCGTTCATCTTCAGAGCTGAATATACCGGCGGGATCTGACTGATCCTGCCCCGGTATTTACTTACGGCATCTGTGATCTGCCCGTCCGTGATCCCTTCCGGATCGCCTGCTTCTGATACTTTTCCCCAGATATCATTGGTGTCTGATACTTCGCCCAGCCTCATGACGCATCTGTACACTTTCATGTCCGCGTCAAGATATTCCATTATCCGGGTCGCGCTGCCGAAGCACACGGGAAGAACGCCTGTGGCCATAGGGTCAAGTGTCCCGGTATGACCTGCTTTTTTTATCCCCGAAGCTTTTCTTACGATAGCGATCACGTCATGAGAAGTCATTTCCTGAGGTTTATATATATTCAGTATGCCGCTCACTTTACGCTCTTCGTTGTTACGCATATCTGTCTCCGGTTCATTCAGTACATTCGCTGAGGCTTTCTTCTACTTCTTTCTTTATGATCTCAGCCGCCTCTTCAAGGCTGCAGTAAAGGGAGCATCCGGCCGCTTTCACATGACCGCCGCCGCCGTGGCGCGCTCCTATCTTTGCCACGTCGCCTTTCCGCTTGGCCCTGAGGCTTACTTTTATCTCACCGTTTTTCTTTTCTTTCAGGAAGGCTGCTATCTGCACGCCCTTCACGCTTCTCAGCGTCGAGGCTATGCCCTCTGTCTCGTCCATGGTGGTTCCTGTTTCTTTCAGCATCTCCTGGGTCACGCAGGCTATGGCCGCTTCCCCGTCCGCAAAGATCTCCATGCCCGAAAGCACCAGCGCCTGGAGTTTTATCCGCTCCGGTCTTACGGTCTCATATATCTCTACGCTGACCTTATTGGCGTCAATCCCCGCGTCATACAGTTCGCCTGTGATCATATGTGATTCTTTGGTAGTGTTGGAATACTGGAAATTGCCGGTGTCTGTGGTTATGGCAGCAAAGAGCGCTTCGGCCATTTCCTGATCCGGCTCTATATCCATGGCTTTGAAAAGCTTGAAAATGATCTCGCCAGCGGCAGCCGCGTCACCATCCACATACCTGTAATCCACCTCCGGATCGCTGGTCACGTGGTGGTCTATGCATATCTTGGTTTTTCCTGTGAAAAACTTGTCCTTTCTCTCCTTGAAACGGTCTACATCCCCGCAGTCTATGCATGCGCAGATATCCGGTTCTTTTATAACGTCAAGATCCCGGCTGCAGTAGCCCTTGTCCAGGAATTTAAGGAATTCCGCCATATCCCCTTCGATGAGGATGTACGCTTCTTTTCCTTTGTCCCGCA
The DNA here is from genome assembly GCA_030530305.1 of Bacillota bacterium. Lineage (GTDB taxonomy): Bacteria > Bacillota > Clostridia > Peptostreptococcales > Anaerovoracaceae > RGIG7111. The sequence goes on along the minus strand of JAUMVF010000074.1, from coordinate 4,001 downwards.
GGGCTTTGCACAGAGCAACGCACGAACCCAGCGCGTCCCCGTCCACATTCTCATGAGGGAAAAGCAGGATGCTGTCTGCCTTCATGAACTGCCGGCCTATTTCTTTGAGAGTGTCGTTAGCGGTCATTGTCTTCTCCTTCAGCCATATCCTCTTCAGGCTCGTCTTTCTTTATGTCCAGGCTCTCGATTACCTCGTCTATATGGCGTCCGTATTCCATGGACGTATCGATTTTGAAAACAAGATCCGGCACATGTCTGACCTTTATCTTCTTTCCAAGCTCATGACGGATCATGCCTTTTGCTCTCGCAAAAGCGTCCAGAAGCTGCTCTCTGCGCTCATCCTTTTCCGCTTCGGCAGTTTCCTGGTCGCCGAATGGAAGTTCGGTGAGATACACCGTCGCGTAACTTCCGTCTGACGTCACGTCAACAGCCGTGATGCTTACGAGGCTTTTTGAAAAAGCAGGATCCTTAAGCTCTCTGAGCAGCATGTCGCTGAGTATTTTTTTTATTTCTTCTCCAAGTCTTCCCGGTCTGTAATTACTCACGCTCTATTTCCTCCATCTGGAAGCATTCGATGACATCGCCTTCCTTGATGTCGTTGTAATCTTCTATTCCGATACCGCATTCATAGCCCTGAGCCACTTCTTTAGCGTCATCCTTGAACCTCTTCAGTGAAGAGATTTTTCCTTCGTGGATCACGATACCGTCGCGGACAAGTCTGATCTCCGCGTTTCTGACCACCTTACCGTTGGTCACATACGCGCCGCCGATGATTCCGACTCCCGGAACCTTGAAGGTGTCTCTGATCTCTGCTTCGCCAAGGACTACTTCCTTGAATTCAGGATCCAGCATACCCTTCATGGCGTTCTCAACGTCGTCGATGATATCGTAGATGACTCTATAGGTCCTGATCTGGATGTTGTCTCTGTCTGCTATCTGTGCTACGCCCGCGGCAGGTCTCACGTTGAATCCGATGATGATAGCATCCGAGGTGCCTGCCAGCATTACGTCAGATTCTGTGATAGCTCCCACACCTGTATGTATGATCTTTACCTTTACATCGTCTGTGCTGAGTTTTTCCAGTGATGAAGATACCGCGCCGACGGAACCCTGCACGTCGCCCTTGACGATCAGGTTCAGTTCCTTCACTTCGCCTTCCTGTATCCTGCTGAACAGTTCTTCCAGCGTACTGCTGGATGTCCTTGCCATCACTTCTTCTCTCTGCTTCAGCTTTCTGTGCTCAGCTATCTCCTTGGCAGTCTTGTCATTCTTGACCGCGTTGAAAGCGTCTCCCGGAGCCGGCACTTCTGAAAGACCGAGTATCTCTACCGCTGTAGCAGGACCCGCCTTGTGTATCGTATCGCCTCTGTAGTTGGTCATGAGTCTGATACGTCCTGCGCTGGTTCCGGCTACTACGCTCATTGTGGACTTGAGTGTTCCGTTAGTAACGAGGAGCGTGGCTACAGGGCCCTTCGCCTTGTCGAGCCTTGCTTCTATTACCGTACCTACCGCAAGTCTGTTGGGGTTGGCCTTCAGTTCAAGCACTTCCGCCTGGAGCAGTATCATTTCGAGCAGGTTTGTTATTCCGTCGCCTGTTTTCGCGGAAACAGGAACAGATATAACGTCGCCGCCCCAGTCTTCTACCAGCACGCCGTTGTCAGCAAGGTCTTTCTTTACCATGTCCGGATTGGCGCCCGGTTTGTCCATCTTGTTGATGGCTACTATTATCGGCACTCCCGCAGCCTTCGCGTGGCTGATGGATTCTATCGTCTGGGGTTTTACACTGTCATCGGCCGCAACTACCAGTACCGCGATATCCGTGATATGGGCTCCTCTGGCTCTCATTGCGGTGAATGCTTCGTGACCCGGAGTATCCAGGAACACGATCTTCTGTCCGTTGATCTCTACCTCTGAAGCACCGATGTGCTGTGTGATTCCGCCGGATTCGCCTGCGGTGACGTTGGTATTTCTGATAGCGTCAAGGAGTGAAGTCTTACCATGGTCTACATGTCCCATGACTGTGATGATCGGCGGACGCGGTTCCATATCCTCTTCCTTGTCCTCGAATACTTCCAGTCCTTCTTCCTTCTCTTCTTCCTCGACTTTTCCTATTACTACGTTGATTCCCAGTTCCTCTGCCAGTACTACTACCGTCTCTTCATCCAGGTTCTGGTTTATATTAGCCATGATGCCAAGTTTCATCAGAGTCATGATGATCTGTGAAGTCGATACCTGCAGCTGCTCGCTGAGTCCGGCAACGGTGATAGGTACGTTGACTATCTTTGTTCCAACCGGTAATGGTTCAGCTTCCACCTCAGGTTCAGGAGCCGGCTTTGGTTTCTGCTTTTTCTTTGGCTTTGACTTCTTTTCAAGGGATCTGGAATCCTGCATCTTACGGTTCTTCTGCTTCTCAAGCTTATCGAACTTGTCGTGCTCTCTTTCCTTGCCCTTCTTCTTTCTGTCTTTTCTTCCGTCTGTTTTTTCAGAAGGCACGTCTGCAGCCGGGGCCGTCCTTGAACCGGCAGGCTTTCTGCGCGGCTTTTCTTCGCCCTTGGCGTCTTTCTTCTCGGCCTTTTTCTTGGCTGCCTTTCTCTTGGCTTCAGCCTCCGCCTTCTGCTTAGCGATCCTGTCTTTTTCCTCTGCTGCTGTTCTTACAATGATCGGGCCTACAGGCTTTTCCTTCTCGGCTCCGGTCTCTTTCTTAGCTGCAGGTTTCTTCTCCGCAGTCTCTTTCGCAGCGGTCTTCTTAGTCTCTGCAGTTTCCTTGGAAGCAGGCTTCTTCGCTGCGTTTTTTTCTTCTGCTGCCTTGGTCTTTGCGGCAGTCTTCTTCTCAGCAGCCGGCTTCTCGGCAGTCTTTTTCTCAGTGGCAGTTTTCGCAGTCTTCTTCGCTGCTGGTTTTTCTTCGTCTTTTTCGTGGAGATCTTTCGGAACTACAGGTGTTCCAACAGGAGGTTTTACTGTCTTCTTTCTGTTTTCTACGTTCTTTGGCACTACAGGTGTCCCGACAGGAGGTTTTGCCGTCCCTGAAGCCGTTGCCGAAGTCGTCGTTTTCGCCGGTTTTGTCTTTGGCGCCGCCGGTTTTTCGATTTCTGAAGGCAGCTTAATATTGGCGGCTTTGACCGTTACTTTCGGTTCGCCTGCCTCTTCCTTCTTCGTCTCTTTTTTCGGGGAGCGCTTCACTACTTTCGTCTCGGCGCTCTGTTTCTTTCCGAGTTTGGCTTTCACCGTTGCGATGTCATCCTCAGAAAGCTCAACGTCTACCGTCTTCGCTTTGATCCCGACTTTCTCCATTTTCTCCAGCAGCTCTCTGCTGTTCATGCTCAATTCTTTTGCCAGTTCTTTTACGTTCATACTTGTTGGTCCTCCTTGGCCTGTTAAGCCTTTTCGATCTCCTCTTTTATCACATGCGCGAAATTCCCGTCTGTTATACCGAATACCGTTCTGCCACTTTCTCCTACGGCATGGGACATCTCCTCGCCGTCCCCGTATATCATGACGCAGACTCCCCGCGCTTTTGCCTCACTGGTCATTTTGTCTTTTGTGTTATCTGACGCGTCCTCCGCAATGAGAAGGAGTTTTACCTTTCCCTTCTTCATTGTGACGGAACAGGTGTTGCTGCCGGACACCAGGTTCCCTGATTTCCGGGCAAAACCCATGTAACTCAACAGTTTATTTTTCATATTCTCTGATCTGATCAAACAGCTCCTTCAAAGTATCCCCGCTGATATTCGTCTTCAGGCTCCTCTTGAGTCCGTTATTGGAATAAGCGGCTTCAAGGCAATCTTCAGACGGGCATATGTACACGCCCCGGCCCTTTGCCTTTCCCGACGGGTCGACTGTGAGCCTGCCTTCGTATGAAGCGATACGGATCAGGTCTTTCTTCGGTTTTGATTCCATGCATCCCACACATCTGCGCATAGGCACTTTCTTATCCTTCAACCGTTTCTCCCTCTTCGTCTTCCTCAGCTTCTTCGGCAACTTCCGCAGGTTCAGCTTCTTCA
>JAUMVF010000073.1 GCA_030530305.1 Bacillota bacterium | reverse complement strand
CCGTAGCTCAGGGGATAGAGCGTCGGTTTCCTAAACCGTGCGTCGGATGTTCGAATCATCTCGGGGGTGCCACAGAAATAAACCTTGTGATCGCTTTGCAATAAGCAGTCACAAGGTTTTTTGGATACTTTGAAAAAAGTGCCTGGCTTTTGGTTCTGAACGCTGAAACTTTTGTCACTTTTTTCTCTATTTCATGATTTGTGACAAAACTTCAATGTTTATTCGGTTCGAGTTATGTGAAAATGTAACTTTTCACGGTTAAATGTCGTTGTCACCATTTCTCAGGCCATAACTTTTGTCACAAATCTGTTCTATTCCAAATTAGTGACAAAAAATAAGGGTTTCTAACAATTAGTTCAAAAGAGGATCTCTACATAACTGGATATCAAAAGTACTCGTCATCATCGGAGTCGAAATAACCTTCGCCGGAGTTTCCGTCGGAGCCGCCCTGATTATTGCCGGAGCCGCCTGAATCCTTATTCCCGGAACCTTTGTTTCCGGAGTCACTGTTCTGACCGTTGCCGGAACTGTCCGAACCGCTGTTTCGGCTGCCGGAACTGCCGCCGTTATATGAAGGCTGAGCGCCGTAGTTTTCCGGAGCTGTATATACCGTTTCCGGACGCTTTTTCACTATGACTTTTATGATTTTTGCTTTGCCGCCCGCGCTTATTCTGATCCTGCACACGCCGGCTTTCTTTGCTCTGATCAGGCCTTTTGACGAAACTGTCGCTATCCTTTTCTTCAGAGATTTGTAAATGATCTTCTCTTTGCTGTATTTCTTCGGAAGGAGTTTTGGTTTAAGACGGTATTTATCCCCTGTGTACATTACGATGCGTTTTCTTACACCTTTTATCTTTTTTACTTTCGGGGACACGGTGATCTTTACGTCTTCCTTATACTCTCCCGCGGTTATCGTTAATATCCCTTCGCCTGTTTTCAAGGCATGGATGCGACCTTTCTTATCCACAGTAAAGACATCTTTGTTGTCCGACGCAAATGACAAAGATGCATCATCCGCGCCTTCGGGCTCGATGGTGTATTCCGGCGCGAGAACATCTCCGATGAGTATTTCCTCTGAATCTCCTATACCGCTAATACCTGTGACCTTTTCAGGCCTGATAGCAAATACTGCAAAAGCTGCCGCTACCACAATCGCGGCAATGATCAGCGCTATCCTGCGTTTTTTCCTGCCCGGGGAAACTGTCTTGTTCCCCGCTGCAGCCTCTTCATCCTTTCCAGCTTCTCCACCCTTTGCAGTCTCTTCATTCTTTCCTGTTTTCTCCAGATTTCTCTGTCTGAAGAGTATCCCTTCAAGATCTTCACGCATTTGGGCAGCAGTTTCATATCTGTCTTCCGGTTTGAAAGCGCAGGCTTTCATCACTACGCGTTTCAGCTCATCTGAACCGGAAACAGGGTCTGGAAAAGGTTCACCGGCCATCCGCTTGAAGAAAGCCTTGTCCTTATCGTCATACACTATCGGCTTCGGCGCGGCGGGCATGAAAACGTTCCTGCCTTCATTCAGGAATTTGTACATTACAAGGCCGAGAGAATAGATGTCCGCTGAAGGTCCGTAGGCTTTTCCGTTGAACACTTCAGGCGCCATATATGTGTAGGTGCCCTTCCGTGAAAGGCCTTCCCTGCTGTCCTCTATCATTCTGGATATGCCAAAATCTCCGAGTTTGAAATCCCCGGCGTCTGACACAAAAATATTTTCAGGTTTAATATCTCTGTGGATTATCCCGTATCTGCTGCACAACTCAAGAGCCCTGCAGATATCGATCCCCAGTTTCAGAACATCGTCCTCTGTGAGTTTCTCTTCATTGCAATAGTCAAGAAAAGGTTTGAGCAGTTCCATCCGGATGAGTATGTCCCACCCGATACCGTCCTTGTGCTCAATGACCATGTGGTCCTCGTAACTGACCACGTTGCTCTGTCCTTTAAGCTTCGCCATCGTGGTCAGCTCGTTGGAAAGAGTGTCCATAAATGTCTTGTAGTAATGTGATGTCTCAGCGTAGGTCAGGCCGTTGGCCATCACGGTCTTGATGTCATTCTGGTCCGGCGGTACGGTTATGGCTTTGAGAGCGGAACGATAAGAAAAGCCCATCTCTTTTCTCTCTATGAGAAAAACCTGACCGATGGACCCCTGCCCTATTTTCTCTTTGATATACCATGAACCAAATAAAGGCTCATATTTGCTGTAGATGGTTTCCATTTATCTTCCCGCTTTTACCGCGTCCGCCTTTGAAAAATCACTGTACCAGATTTTGCCGTCCCTCTTACAGAACGCCCTTACCTTATATGAATAGAGTGCTCCGCGCTTAAGTCCCCTGTGTGTGACCGCCTTGACTTTTGCTGATTTGGTAAGCACGCACTTATACTTCTTTTTTCCCGGGAACTTTATATATATCTTGTATCCCGTAGCTCCCTGAACCCGGCTCCATTCAATTCTGGCTTTCCTGCCCGAAAGAGATTTTACATTTATATTTGGCTTTGAAAGGGCGCATTTCACACGCACGCTCATTGTTTTTTCCCTGTATATCGTTTTAACTGTTAATCCGTTTTCTGTGTTCACAGTACTCCGCTCCGGCAGCCTTACCTTTATCTTCGCCGTTCCCGGCGCCTTGGCAGTTACTGTTCCTTTGGAAGACACTTTCGCGATCCCGGGTGTGAGGGAACTGTAGCGGTATTTATCTGCGTATCTGTCACCGGTGATATGAACGCTTCTGCCCACTCTGACATTTGCAGATGTACTGCAACGGATATTTCGATCTACGTATTCCGTCCTGTATATTACTATAAATTCGATCCCGTTACGGGTCGCGTATGTTTCGGCATATGTTCCCATCTCACCGCAAATGGCCGCATTGCAGCCTGAAAAAGCTTTTTCTCCTATGGATTTGACATTCCCTGGGATAAACGCTCTCTCAAGGCTCTCACACCCCTTGAATGCCTCTTTCCCAATGGAAACAACTGATTCAGGTATTCTCACTTCCTTCAGATTTTCGCATCCCATGAATGCCTGCGGCTCGATCGAACTCAGGCTCTGTGGAAATCTGATACTGCCAATACTGCATCCTTCAAACGCCCCTTCCCCGATACTTACTACGCCGTCAGGCACGGTAAAATCGACTGCGTTCCCTGTGTTTTTATATTCAGGGCAGGATACTAATACTTCACCGTCTTTGCTGTACAATACCCCTTCAACTGCTTTGTAGACCGGATTATGCTCCGAAACTATAAACATATGGAAAAACCGGCTGTCGCTCAGCACATGTTTTCCCATGTGCTCAAGGCTGGAAGGTACGTAAATATTAAAGGCGTGGTCGCAACGGGAAAACGAATAATCTCCCAGAGACTTCATTCCCTCTGGCAATCTCACCTGGCACTCGAAGTTGAGCCCGCAGAAAGAGTGGCTTCCGATACTTTCAAGGCCGCCTGGTAATTCCAGATAATCGCGCCGGGATTCCCAGAGTTTACCACAGTCTGTAAAGGCATAACTGCCTATTTCTTTCAATCCGTCCGGCAGACTAACGTTTTCAAGCTGCGAACATGACCTGAAAGCTCTGTCTCCGATTCTAGTAACAGTTTCCGGAAGCGCTACCGAAACCGCGGAAGAATGGTTGAAGCCTCCGTCTGCGACCGCCGTTACTTCACGGCCCTGTATCTTAGTCGGCACTGTATATGAAAGGGCGCCGTTCGCTGCGCCTGCGTCTACCGGTCCTATTATCTCCACGGAACCGTCATCAGCTATAAGGTATTCCCACTTTATCCCGCTGCCGTCTTCGTACAGATAGGAATTCTCACTTGCTTCTCCCGATACGTTGATCGGAGTGAATCTGAATCCGTTTTCTTTGGCAAACCACTGTGCACAGGATCCCCTCAGTGCTTTTATGGTAAGACCCTGGCCATACGAATATGTCCCACAGCCGCGAAAAGCTCCATCGCCTATGCTTTCCAGCTCAGATTCTGCTGTGAAATACACTGTTTTAAGTTTCGGACAGTCAGCGAAAGCGTTTTCCCCGATGGTCCTCACATTCTTCGATATTCCCTCCTGGTAGTACCCCAGCTGGAAGAGATTCTCGCATGAATCAAAAGCGTTATTCCCGACCCTCGTGAGGGAAGATGGGAAAGTAATAATGTGCACTTCATCATTTCCAGCAAAACCGCCGTCAGCCACGCCGGTCACTTCATATTCTTTTCCACTTTCGTCAGTCATGATCTCCGGTATCTCCAGCACATAGTGAAAACTGTTTGTCTGCTGTCCGGCTTCGTTGGGCGGTAACACGACATCGATCACTTCGACCGACCTTACTCCGTTGTTTTCAACTATCTGGTATTCCCAGTCATGACCATGCTGGTCTTTGTAGTACAAAGAAGCCGCATGTGTGTCTGCGGCCGGTATCATGCAGGCGATCAGAGAAACGATCGCAACTGCGCATATTGTTTTGATTGTTTTTTTCATGCTCTTTCCTCTGGGATATGATCAATCCTTCATGTACGGAAATTTCAGTCCTTCTTTGCTGTATTCGTACTTAAGATCCTGACGGAGCATCAGCATCTGCATTGCTCCTTCAAATTCCTCTTCCGGTTTAAGTATAATACTTTTATCGCCTTTTATGAACTTCTTTTTGTACTCCCACTGAAGTTCGTGTGATTTTTCCCATTTTTCGAGCATATCAATGAGGCGGGCTTCGTCTGCTGATTCTTCATCCAGCGGAGCATACCCCATCATTTCAAGATACTCGTTTATTTCGTTCTTAGACATGCCCAAAGCCAGGCATAAAGAAATATGTGTCTTTTTTATCTTTGGTACATTCTTGATATGCAGTGTGCGTCCCCTTTGCTTCATATCCAGCACATTAATGGTACCCACATCGCCTGAAAGGTAGTTGATCATGGAATCATCAAGATATCCCCTGAGATTATTCTTCGAGTGGCTGCCGCCAAGCCGGCGTGAACGTGTATCCAGCAGAGCATTGACGTAATCAAGGAGCATAGCGCGGGGTTTTGCGTAAGCTGTCTTGAAACCGTCCATATTGGCCATGATAAATTCCCGAAGTCCCTTGAATTCCTTATCATAACCGACTTCAGAGATCTTCTCCCCGATGGACACAGTTCCTTCATCATGTGAGATATACTCATTCCAAATGGAATTGTATGTTTCCCATACGCTCTGACGGCACTTTTCATACAGGCTGTAGTAATTGGTATCGCTGTCCCTGTCAGCGTAATTACTGTTTATGAGATATATCCAGACAAGATCTTCCAGGATATCCTTCGGATAAAGCTTTTTCTTCCCACCATAATAGATGATCCACTCGTTGATCCTGTCGAGTGGAAGGTTAAAAGCCATTCCTATCCCTATAAAAATGTTTCTCTTTTTCGGAATTTTGTTGTAGAACCCGATTTTCCCCGAATAGGCGATATCTAAATAGGAGCACACCTCCTCTAGAGATGTGCCGGTATCCCTTACGAGAAGATCGAGTTCTCTTCTCCATGCTTTTAACTTCTGGTTCATTCCAATTACTCCCTCATGCCGTTTCGACACTGTAATAATACTATAATATTGCCAGGTATACATCAAAAAAACAGGCCGTTTACAAAAGAACCATGTATACTATCGGAGCATTATATACAAAAGCCGTTTCCACAATGGTTCATGTTGAGATTGAAGTAACTGTGGTCATGTGGTATCATACAAGAGCGCTGTAGTTTCTTCACGTCGGCACGGCGGAGCACGCGGCGCGGTTCAAAGCAGTATGCCCCCGTAGCTCAGAGGATAGAGCGATGGCTTCCGAAGCCATGCGTCGTAGGTTCGATTCCTATCGGGGGTACCATGAAAAAGAAGTCCCGTATCCGGTGGTGATGCTGTACGACTCAGCGGCAGCCGGATCGGGACTTATTATGTAGAATCGAAGCAAAGGTCGTTGCGGAGAAAAAATAAAAATGTGAAAAAAAAGAGAAAAAACGCATTTTTTTCACACACTTTGCCCGCATAACGCCGGTGTAAACCGGAAAAACAATAGTTGTTAAATATGAAAATGAAAAAAGTGTGATTTTTCAGATGTTTTTATCTCTAAAATCGCACTTTTGCTTCTTTGTTGGCCAAAAAATATGTTTTTGCAAGAAAAAAACGGCTTATTTGCATACTGGCTGAAAATTTACGTGGAGGCGGGTAGACATAAAACCTCCGAGCAAGTGTCGGGGATTGCCACGGAGCTGATAAACGGCTGATGCACGGTTATCGGGCCGCTAGTCCTCAATTATATCCGTCGATTTTGCTTACGCCTACGATAATATGCTGCGTGTCTTCCTTTTCCACACTTACCGCTTTCAGATGTACATACACCGGCCCGCTTTCGAACATGAGCCTGTATGTAATAGAGAACTGCCCTTTAGTCCTGATTTCCTCAAGTATCTTTTCTTTACTGAAAAAGGACTGCACCATTTTCACGTCGTCCGGGTGGACGACATTCCCCAGATTCTTTACGCTCTGACCGAAGAAGTCCTCTCCTTCTTTCTCGATGCCCAGCTGCCGGTATTCCCCGTGGGAACTGTACTCTATGAAATGGCCGGTCTCAGCATCCACAGAATAAATACAGAAATAGTCCTGCGCCAGAGCCTGGGCTATAGCGGAAAAAGTCACAAGGCTGTCACCCTGCATATCCGCTTTTCCCCCTTCTGTTATCTGATCGTCTATATTGCTCACACCTATGACTATATGCCGCTTGTCCGTTTTATTCGCATATATGCATTTGAGTCTGTAATATACTGGTTTTCCATCCACGATCTTCCTGTAAATGAGATGGTAAGCCCCTTTCTCATCCACAGAAGCGGTCAGCGCGGTCTTTTCCAGAGCAGCAGCGACTTTCTCCCGGTCATCTCTGTGAATGACCTTTCCGATATTACTTCTGCACTCATCGAAGAAATCATCGCCGCTTCTCTGCATCTGAAGATCTTCATACTTTCCTTTGGCATTGAATTCGATAAAGTGTCCGCTTTCTGTATCTATGTAATAAATGCTGTCGAATTCGCTGGAAAGAGCATAGGCGATCCTTTCGATCCTTTTATCGCTGCGTTTCTTTTCAAACAGGGATCCTGGCCTGCCCCCGATCGTTGCCTGGACGCCCATGGCTTTTTTCTCTTCCACAAAGTGTTCATATTCCTCCGGCGGCAACGGTCTGGAAAAATAGTAACCCTGTACCATATCGCAGCCCATTACCTTAAGGGCTTCCAGCTGTTCTTTGGTCTCTACCCCCTCGGCTATAACAGGGACATTCAGATAGTCGGCTATATCAATTATTACCTCAAGCATTCTGGTGTCTGTCTTTTTATCGAAAGCGTTGCGTATGAACTGCATATCAAGTTTGAGCGCGTCGATGGGAAGTGTTGATATCATATTGAGGGAAGAATACCCTGTCCCGAAATCATCCATCTCTATCCTGAATCCCAGCTCTCTCATGCGGCCTACTACTTTGATTATCTGTTCAGAGTCCTGTGTGTACGCCGATTCTGTGATCTCGAGAAGGAACTCCCCTGTAGAAAGGCCGTTTTCTTTCAGGATATCCTGAAGCAGATCTATCAGGCCGGGATCATACATATCTATTCTTGAGACATTGACCGATACCGGCACAGTGATGTCATAACGTTCTTTCCAGTCCTTTACCTGCGCGGCCGCCTTCCTCCACACGTAATGGTCAAGGGCCTGGATCAGCCCGTTGTCTTCAAACAATGGGATAAAAAGCCCCGGCGCGATCATCCCCAGTTCAGGATGCTGCCAGCGGACCAGAGCCTCCGCGCTTGCCAGCACCGGTATCTCCGTGCGCACATCGAACTTCGGCTGGTAAAAAACCGTAAACTGGTTCTCTTTTATGGCCTTCTGAAAATCTTCTATGAGCTGCTCCGCGAACAGTTCTTTGTTATGAAGTTCGCTGTCGTATATGCCTATGTTTTTTGCGTAATTCCCCTTGACTGTATCCGCGGCCATTTTAGCCCGGTCAAACCGTCTTTCTATATCAAACGTTTTGTCAACATCCGCGTATACGCCCATGCGAAGACGGACCCTGTTGGCTAACGAGTCCTCCCCCTCGAGTCCTATAGACGCGTTTTCAATTATTTTTTCATAATCTTTTCCATGGGGGCAGTAAACAAGAAATGTATCAGCTTCCCTGCGGCATACGATACCGCCTGTATCACGGACCATCTCGCGCACTTTTTCACCGATTCCGCGGAGCACGCGGTCTCCGTAATCAGACCCGAACCGTTCATTTATCATGTGAAAATGATTCACATCTATAACGATGGCGTCCATCGGCGTATCCCTGTGATACTGATCAAACTGTTCCGCGTAACGGTAAAAGAATTCTCTGTTATACAGTCCTGTAAGAGGGTCTCTTTCTGTCGAATTGATTATTTCGCGGTCTTCGGAAAGCTCTATCGTTCTCAGTATGCGGGCGCGGACCACTTCCATCCGCGGGAAGGGCTTTGGTATGAAATCTATAGCCCCAAGTGAGAGGCTTTCTACTTCCGCCTGACGGTCTGCCGTTATGACTATTACCGGAATATTGCGCAGTGTCTCATCTTCCCTGATCGTTCTGAGCACTTCCATGCCGTCCATGACCGGCATGATCAAATCAAGCAGGACCAGCGAGAGAGTCTGGCTGTATTCCTTCATCCTGCTGACTGCTTCCTGTCCGTTTTCCGCATATATGATCTCGTATTCGTCGCTGAGTATGGCTCCAAGCAGCTCCCGGTTCACCTGCTCATCGTCAACGATAAGGATCTGTCTTTTTCCGTTCGCTGAATGAAACTTCTCGTGGCTTTTTAACAATGGTCTTCTCCCTTCGGCAATATCGCGTTTTCATTCGCTACAGTTTTCCGATAACGTCGCGTTTTCATTCACTGCCGTTTATTCATGTTTCCTGCTGCCAAAAATATGCGATAATACCTGCCTGAGCTCCACAGGATCGACAGGCTTTGAGATATGCCCGTTCATCCCGGCTT
>JAUMVF010000177.1 GCA_030530305.1 Bacillota bacterium | reverse complement strand
TCAGTATGCTCGACATAACTTTCTACAGACAGATAGGAATGCCGGTTTCGAAAATCAAAGATATTATGGTTTCATCGACCAGGGAAACGACGGTAGATGTTCTTGATGCGGGGAAGAAGAACGTCGAGGAAAAAATAAAGCATTTTGAAAAACTCGGCAGACGGATAGATAATTACAGAAAGATGCTGAATGAAGTGCATGAATATCTTGGGAAGTATGAAATAAGGCCGATGCCGAAAGTGCTTTATCTTCAGACTTTTGACAACAGGGAAGATATCCCCGCGGATGTGCTTGAAAAGTGCCTTCCCGCGGACGCTAATGCATTGTTCTTCCTTACTGAAGCATTCTACTATGATCCGAAGATCAGGAAAACAGAATACTATATAGCTATTGACTCACAGATCGCTGAAGGCCTCGACTTTGAGTTCGACAGTGAGGAGTTCAACTCTGAGGAATATGATAACTGCCTTTTCACTGTGTGTGAGTTTGGCGGCGATGTTGAAGCCATTGTTAAGCGCGTTACCGCTTACGCAAAGCGCAAAAAAATGAAGATCAAAGGCAGGATACACGGCATATTGAGTTACAGCCTTTATGGCGAAGAAGGCCGTCGGGACTACTACCGTATATTCGTTCCAGTGTCGGAATGAGAACGGCCGGAAGATCCGCAGATCCTTTGAAGTTACTGATATAGAAAGACAAGAGGGAAAAAATGCTGGACATAGATGAAGTTGAAGAAATACTGGACGAGCTGGCTGAAGAACTGCCGCAGAAGTTCTATGACGAACTGAACGGGGGGATTCTTTTGCTGCCTGACACCAAGGTGAGTCCATATGCGAGAAACAATGACCTGTATATTCTCGGGACCTACAAAAGAAGCGGCTCCATGGGACGGCTTATTGAGATCTATTACGGTTCCTTTGAAAAGATGTTCGGATATATGGACAGGGAACAACTGAAAGTGAAACTGAGGGAAGTGCTCAGACATGAGTTCAGGCATCACATCGAAAACCTGGCGGGCGAGCGGGGACTTGAGATAGAAGACGAGAAATTCATAAACAAATATCTGGGAAAAGAGTAACAGAACGTATTTGGCACGAAGGAGGAAGAAGGATATGAAGAAATTTCGTTTGCTTGCTGTGATTCTTTCCGCAGTCATGATATGCATGATGTTTACAGGATGCGGCAGTGATAAAAAAGCTGACGAATCATCAGAAACAGCTGTAAATGACGGATCAGGCATAGATTACATGGTGCTCGTGAACAAGGAAAACAAACTCCCGGACGGATGGGAAGAAGCGCTTGATACAGTGAAAATAAAGGATTCACAGGGCTGGGATGTAGAAGTTGAAAAGACTGCCTATGAAGCGTATCTAAAACTGAAAGAGGATCTTGAGAAAGATGACGTGCGCGTGGATTTGGATTCCGCGTACCGCAGCGTAAAGGAACAGAAGCGGATAGTGAAAGAATTTACCGATAAATACGGTAAAGATTACGTTAAGGAAT
>JAUMVF010000072.1:3944-9320 GCA_030530305.1 Bacillota bacterium | reverse complement strand
GATCAGATCGCGGTTGTTGTAAACGGCGTTGAGCGTATATGACCCGGTTTTTCCAACTGCAACTGAATCGGGACCGGAGACACTGAGACTTATTTTGCTTTCAGGAACTTCTATAAGCTGGATATAATCACCGGACGCGTTATATTTCTCTTCTGTCGGGGTACATTTTGCATCCGTAAAGAGCGCAGATACGGAGCGGTGTTTGCCAAGGCGCGCAAAGGAGCCGAATCCCACATACCGGCAATAAAGGGCAATAAGGCTTTTATAGTGTCCGGCTTTGGGGCTGTCGTGATTGATCTCAAACTCCGGTTTTTCCGTGTACCAGTCTTCTATAGACTGAAGGGCATTGACACCCCAGTCGAGGTTCTCGGCATAAGCGGTTACGCCGTTCACATTCATATAAAGTGCGGAACTGCCTCTCGGCCTTGAATGAGATTCCAGTACTGAGGCTTCGGCAGCTCTGATCTGAGCCATGTATTCGAGCTCTTTGCTCCACTTTATAGGGATGTATTCTGAAACAAGACCTTCATTGTAGGCCTCCAGACGAAGTTCATTTATGCGGGCGAGAACATCTTCGACAGAAACATTCTCATATGTACCCTGAACTCCGAGGAATACGTTCCCGTCTCCCGGTTCATTGATGCCGGGCGTACGCGTTGTCGCAGCAGATGCTTCGCTGCTGATAAAAGGAAAGTAGAAAAACATCATAGAGAAAACGAGCAGTACAGTGATTATTTTTTTCATTTTGTCCTCCTTATGCAAGCTTGATTGTATCTGAAACGATTCTCTGAAAATCAAAGATATCCTATGTACCGGTAAATCACTTTACTCTTATTATGAGTTTACTATGTTTACTGCCCTTTATCAAATAGTCAGAATTTCACACCATAATGGTAAGGTTTTGCAATCTTTAGTTGGCTGCGGAGCGATTTCAAGTTATAATGTAGACACTGTAAATTCAATTACAGGTATTTTGTGATACAGAAAGATAAAAGAAAGTATGACTGCAGATACATACTCCGACAGCAAACTGTACGACAGTTTCCGGGGCGGAGATACAAAAGCATACGACCAGCTGATGATTCGC
Organism: Bacillota bacterium; assembly: GCA_030530305.1. GTDB lineage: Bacteria > Bacillota > Clostridia > Peptostreptococcales > Anaerovoracaceae > RGIG7111. The sequence continues at coordinate 8,233 of JAUMVF010000072.1, read as the reverse complement.
TACGGAGACAGTCTGACAATGTATCTGTACGGTTATCTGCATGACTGGCAGGATTCAGAAGACCTGATGATCGAAGCCTTCGCCAGAATCATGGCCAAAAGGCCGAAGATAGGGGACGGCAAGTTCAAGGCATATCTTTACAGGACGGGGCGAAAACTTGCCGCGAGGTTCCACGCCAACAGAACGAGGATCACCCAGTTCTCATTCGATGAATACGAAATGGACGTTGCGGATAAGGAAATGGTGGAGGAAATCCTTGTCAGCCGGGAGCGGAGAGAAGTTATGCGGGTCTGTCTTGAAAGGACCGATCCACAGCTGAAGGAAGCCCTGTGGCTCGTGTATTGTGAAGATATGAGCTACGCGGAAGCAGCCTCTGTAATGAAAGTAAACACCAAGAGAATAGATCATCTGCTTCAGAGAGGAAAGAAACAGATGCGGATAGAATTAGAGAAAGAAGGTATGGCCTGATGCGCACAAATGAAGAACGGATAAAAGCCATGCACATGCGTGCGGCAGAGCTGGAAAGGGAAAAACAGCATAAAAGGATACAGATAATCCGCGTAGTAAGCGTAGCGGCGTGTTTTGCGCTGACCATTGGTCTGGCGGTATTCATGTCCGGCCTTTCGGCGGGAAGTATCGAGAACGCGGATCCTGACGCTCTGAGAGCCAGCATTTTTTCAGGCAGCAATATCCTGGGTTATATAGTGATGGGTATCATTGCTTTCGCTCTCGGGGTATTTGTTACAGTTTTCTGTTTCAGTCTCAAAGTGGGAAGAGCATCAAATAATGAGGAGCCCGGGCGATGATAGATATTATCAGCGAAACGATACAGATGGCTGTTATCTGTATATGTGAGATAGCGGCGATCTATGATTCGCGATCCGTAAGAAGCCGGATGAGGCTTCTTTACGGTCTTTTTCTGTTGTCATTTTTCCTGGGAGACCTTTGGTGGATCCTGGATCTGGTTTTCTATGGAGGAGAATCCGGCTACTCTCTGATTCCATATATCAACTGGAAAGTCGCTTTGCTGTTCCTGATTCTCATGATGCAGCAGTATCATGGTCAGCCGGTATTCAGAAAGCCGGTCAGCTGGGCCCAGTGGATAGCGCCTGTTTTCTGCGGCGGGATGTGCGCTTACTATATGACAATGGGGGCGTATTTTGACAATGCTCTTACCGCGGTGCTCATGAGCATCATCATATGGAACGCGATACACAGGCTTGTCGAGATACGGAAAGGGCTCACGGAAAGAAAAGGAGATAAGCTCCTCTGTATCGCGGCGTTGGTGTACTGCGCGCTGGAGTACGCCATGTGGACGGCGTCATGCATGTATTACCCCCTGTATAATCTTTATTACGTATTTGATTTCATGCTTTCAGCGTGCTTTATAATATTTGTTCCGGCGATCAGGAAGGCGGTGGAGGGATGAACTATGTAGAAAACATATATGTTTGCCTTGCAGCGCCGATATTCATAGCCATACTTGCCGTAGGCAGAAATCCCCGGAGGGCAATGACCTTTATTCTCGGGGGAATGACGGTATGCCTGCTGTCTTCGTATATAAGCACTTTCCTTGCGGGTGTTTCAGGTGCGGACGCAGAAGCGGCAGCTATAAATATATCACCCATAGTCGAGGAGATCATGAAATTCCTGCCGGTACTATTCTACATGGTGGTATTCGAGCCTGAAGAAAAAGGAAAAGCCGTAGGCGCTTTGCTTATGATCGCCATAGGCTTCGCCACATTTGAAAATGTCTGCTACCTGACCCAGAACGGGGCGGGGCATCTGTTGTTCCTGACGGTAAGAGGCTTCGGCACCGGGACTATGCACGTGGTATGCGGAATGCTCGTGTCCACGGGGCTGCTGTTCATGTGGGAGCAGCGATGGCTGAGGGCTTTCGGCATAATGGGTCTGCTTTCACTGGCTATCACATATCACGGTATCTATAACATGATGGTTTCACAGCAGGGAGTTGTTGCCTATGTCGGATACGGGATACCGATCGTATCAGCCCTTATATTACTGGTCCAGAAGAACAAGATGTTCAGGGCGCAGCGAAGGCAAACCGTCAATAAGACGGACTGACCCGGTATAAATTCAAAAAATAATAAAAAATCTCTCCGGAAAGCGGGGAGATTTTTCATTTTTTGTATCTGTGCATATGAAAGGAATAATACGCTGTGAAAGGAGCAGCCATCCAAATGAGGGATATGGAAGAAAAAATCACAAAGATGCATGCGAGAGCGGCGGAAATCAAAAGGCATGCTGACAGGACCAGAACGAAGGTATTCGGAATGGTCTCGGCGGCCCTTACGGTATGTCTTGTATTTGTGGTGCATCAGTTGCAGCGTATGGGTCATGGGATCATGGCTGGACAGAATACCGGCTCATCCATGTTGTCAGACAGCATCGGAGGGTACGTGCTGATAGCTGTCATCGCGTTTATTGCGGGAACGGCAATAACCGCAGTAATAATCAGACACAGGAAGAAATAAAAAGACATGATCAGGACAGATTATTAGAGGGAGGTTTTTATGAGCGTTTTTACATGGAGACGAAAACTTATGAAGGCAGTAATGACTGCGCTTCTTTCGATTGCGATGATAGTTACGTTCATTCCGTTCACGGATATGTCCGCGTACGCGGCGCCGGCGGATGATCAGGAGTTTACTATCGTCGGTTATCAGGAGGATAGTCACGATGATGACTGTATCCAGAGTGTAAAGATCAACGGTGAGACTCTGACCGAAGAAGGTGAGGTTAAGGCCGCCCCCGGAAGCAAACTGGATCTGGATATCAAACTGAAAAGCGGATACGATTTCGCCTACGATTTTGACGAATGGGGTCTGGTAACGCTTATATCAGCGGAGGACTTATCACGTGAAGGATCTTCTATGAATCCTGCGATAATACGGATGCCGGAGGCAGAATACGCAGATACAAACACTTTTATTCTTGTTATCGGAACCAGGGAAGCAGATCCGAACGCGGTCAAGACAATTGATCTTACCATTACACCGCCTAAGTGCGGAACTAAAATCACAGGGGACTATTTATATGATGTGGATGCATCCTCGGTTATTTATACACGCCAGACGCCCCAGCCCAAGGCAAGCGTATCGTTCAAAGCTGCGTATGAATTGAATGGGGATGAAAGAAGCAATTATGGATTGTGGCTCAAGAAGACAGAGGACGGATATGATGAAAGGGGCTTTGAAGGTACGATAAAGGGCGGCAAATCATATGACGCATGGATCAGGCTGCAAATAAAGAACAGCGAAGACCCGCGTCCTACCGCCGCGCCTGCAACTTTCAGTACCACTCCGCAGGTAAATATCACAGGCGGAACGCTCGTCGAATCAGAGATAGATGACTACTTCTATGGAAGACGTTACACAGGATACATGGTTATTGCGTCAGTCAAAGCCAAACACGTGCCGGGTAAAGCAACTAAAAAGACCATATCCAAACCCACATGTACGAAGGCAGGATATCACTATGTGATCACAAAGTGCACCAAGTGCGGTGATCAGATCAGCAAGAAGAAAGTAAAAGACAAAGCTCTCGGACATAACTGGGGCGCATGGAAAGTAGTGAAGAAGCCGACACTGACGAAAGAAGGCCTTAAGAAGCGCGTCTGCAAGAGAGACGCTTCACACGTACAGAAGAAAGCAATCCCTAAAATAGAAAAACCCAAAGGAGTATTTCTTGCCAGGATTAAGTCAAAGGGAAGCACAGGCCTCGTGCTTTCATGGAACAAATTAAGCAGCGTAGACGGATACGATGTATTCTTCCATGAATGCGATAAGTCTGAGCAGTGCAAAAAAGTGAAGACCATTAAGGGCAACAGCACTTTAAGCTGGACAAAGGAAGGGCTTAAAGCAAATTATCCGTACAAGGCATACGTCAAGGCCTGGATAAAGGTGAACGGCAAGAAGACATACGTCAAGATCACTCCGGCAGTTCATGAGATCACCGCAGGGGGTTCAAATAGCTACACCAATCCGGCCGGCGTGACCGTGAACAAGACAAGCTTATCCCTGGGAGCAGGCAAAACCACAACGCTTAAGGCAGAAGTGAACAAAAAGGACAGCAGCAAGAAACTCCTGCCGAAGAAACACGGACCTGAACTGCGTTATATAAGCAGCAACAAGAAAGTTGCCGCGGTAAGCGACTCAGGAAAAATCACTGCCAAAGCGAAGGGCAAATGCAAAGTCTATGTGCTTGCCTTAAACGGCGTGAAGGAGGTTGTAAAAGTAACAGTTAAATAATATCTGCTGCAGGACATC
>JAUMVF010000072.1:0-3916 GCA_030530305.1 Bacillota bacterium | reverse complement strand
GCGTTTTCAAAATAAACGATAACCGGGATATTCATAGGGATATCCCGGTTTTTTATGTCATAAGGCCGATATATACGCCATGGCAGGCAGATGATATAATACACGTGGAAGTTGCATATATACCGGAGAGGAAGAAGAGATGAAGGAAAAAGGGAAAACCGCATATCAGGAGGAGCTTTTTGCCCTGCAGGACGTCAAATACCGGGATTTCCAGGCGAAACTCATCCCCGGTATCGATCCGGAGAAGATGATCGGCGTGCGGACGCCGGAACTCAGAAAACTTGCGAAAAGACTCAGCCGGGAAACGGATACATCCCCATTCCTTGACTTTCTGCCTCATGAATATTTCGATGAGGACCAGCTTCACGCGTTCATAATATCGGAGGAAACATCTTTCGAAACATGTATAGCAGAGGTAGAGAAATTGCTGCCTTTTGTGAACAACTGGGCCACATGTGACCAGCTTTCACCGAAAGTGTTCAAAAAACACAGGAAGGAGCTGCTGCCGTATATCAGAAGATGGATAAAATCGGAGGAAACATACACCATCCGCTTCGGGACAGGCATGCTGATGGCGCATTTCCTGGACGGGGACTTTGATCCGGAATACCCGGAGCTGGTCGCGGGCATCCGCTCTGAAGAATACTATGTGAATATGATGACCGCCTGGTATTTCGCCACGGCGCTGGCGAAACAGTACGACGCAGTCATACCGTATATAGAGAAAAGGAAGCTGGATGTATGGACTCACAATAAAGCTATCCAGAAGGCCATAGAGAGCCGGAGGATCACACCGGAGCAGAAGGAATATCTGCGGTCGCTGAAACGGAAATAGGGCGGTAAAAACTGTTGCCGGTAAAAATACAGGGGCGGTTCCGATACCTGCCTTTTTGCTTTTGAAAACCGGCCGGACTGGAGTATAATGAAACATAATAATAGGATGTAACCAAAATCGTTGTAAATGGCGGATGCCATTGTTTTAAGGTAACGTATCATGGAAATAATGCAAGACCTGTTTGTGAAGTTAATAGGGACTCTGGCCGTGCTCATTGCTATAGCAGTGCTCGTTGAGGGGAACGATGTAGTGAGCAAACTGGCGGAAGGAACACGCAGCTGGCGTTCCATACTTGCCGTAGGTATCATGGGAGGCGTCCTGGGCATATACGGCAATCTGGCCGGTATTAATCTTCATGGCGCTGTTGTATCGATACGCGATATCGGCCCCATGCTTGCAGGTTTTACGGGAGGACCCGTCGGGGGCCTGATTGCTGGTGTAATTGCCGGCGCGCACAGACTGTTTCTTGGCGGCATCACGGCAAACGCGTGTATAATCGCGACGTGCCTGATTGGCCTGATATGCGGAGTGCTGTCGCAGAAATTCAAAAAACGCATCATCAGACCGGGATGGTCGTTTCTTGTCGGAGTCGCTATGGAGTGCATGCACCTCGGCATAGTGCTGCTGATGGTAAAACCATTCGAGACCGCGTGGGATATAGTCAGACAGATAGCGCTGCCCTTCGTACTGATCAATGCTGTCGGGTTCATGGCCCTGACTTTCTTCATATCTTCTATTGAAAAACGGAAAAAGCAGAATGCTGAAAAGAACCGGCTCCAGACGGAACTTGAGTCCGCGGCCGGAATCCAGAATTCACTGCTGCCGCCGGTCAACGAGAATTTCCCGGGGAGGAAAGAACTATGCGTATCCGCGTCAGTGGATACTGCGAAAGAAGTCGGCGGTGATTTTTACGATGTTTTCTTTACTGACAAGGACACACTTGCAATTGTAGTTGCGGATGTCTCGGGTAAAGGCATACCTGCGGCCCTGTTCATGGTAAGATCAAAACTGACGATACAGAACTGCGTGAGAGATATCCCGGATCTTGCTGAAGCTGTGACCGCGGCAAACAGAAGTCTCTGCAGTAACAATGAGATGGAGATGTTCGTGACTGCATGGATAGGTCTGCTGGATATTAAAAGCGGCAGGATACGTTATGTGAACGCAGGGCATAATGACCCTGTGCTTATCACAGAAAGCGGGGAAGCTTTTCTTGAAGATAAACACGGCATCGTTCTGGCAGGGATAGAAGGTTTCACTTACAGAGAGCGTACGGTGGATATGAAACCGGGCGACACCCTGTTCCTTTATACGGACGGAGTAACTGAAGCGGAGAACAAAGAACACGAACTGTTCGGCGATGACCGGCTGCTGGCATCCCTTGACGGCGTATGCGGCGAGGACGTGGACGCGATAAAGGAGAAAGTGGAGAAAAGCATTGAAGCCCATGTTGACGGCTTCGATCAGTTTGACGATATAACGATGATGTGCGTAAGGTACATGGGCGGGAAGGATTCCACGCTGCGTAGGTAACATATTCCGAAAAGCCATGGTAGACTCAGGTCGTAAGGAGGATATCGCTATGGATAGATATGTTACCGGAGCTGTCATAAGAGAGCTTCGAGAAAAGAAAAAGCTGACCCAGGAGGAGCTGGCGGAGAAAATATATGTTAGCGGAAAGGCGGTCAGCAAGTGGGAGACAGGTCAGGGATTCCCTGACATAAGTCTGCTCGAGCCTCTGGCTGAAGCTCTCGGCATATCCGTTATCGAGCTGCTATCCGGGGAAGACATAAGAAACAGGAACCAGTCAGCTAATATGGCAAAGGGGAAGTTCTACGTATGCCCTGTCTGCGGTAACGTGATACGGACCACCGGTGAGACTGTAATAAGCTGCTGCGGAATAACTCTGCCGCCTCTGGAACCGGAAGAAGCGGATGCCGCCCACAGGATACAGAAAGATGTCGTAGAGGATGAATACTATGTCACTGTCAAGCATCCCATGACCAAGGATCATTATATTTCGTTCCTGGCAGGAGTGTCGGACCAGGGAGTACAGCTGGTTAAGCTGTATCCTGAGGGAAACGCTGAAGCCCGGTTCAGGATAAACCGTGTGAAAACAATATACGCTTACTGTAACAGGCATGGGCTTTTTCAACTGAAGATATAAGAAAAGCAGTTTTGAAAAACTGCTTTTTTGTTCTGAGTTATTTGGGCGCCGTTGCGTTTTCCCGGCACGCCGCTTCTTTCTGCGGCGCTCTGTTGCATTTTCCGGGTGTCTACATTATGGTCTTTATTTTATCCACCATTCTGTCAAGGTCGGATCTGTTTCCCAGTTCCCCCTGAAGTTTTTTCGCCTGGGTGATATTGTCGGTTATGATGGCGTCAGCTTTCGTGCACAGAAAATGCCTCTGGGAACCGGCTTCATTGGCGGTCCATACCATGACTTTTTTGCCTTCATCATGGATGGCGTCGATGGCGTCAGCCGTGGCGGATTCTTCCTCCAGCCCGATATAGTCACAGTTGAGCTTCGATGTTTTCCCGAAAGAGGCGAAGGTCAGGAACCCCGTCTGTATCTCAGGATAATTCGTTTCTATATAATCGATAAGGTCGTATTTCAACGAGATTATCACACTTTCTTTTTCCATCTGGTATTGTTTTACCAGAGCTGTTGCCTCGTCAGCCATCTTTTTGTCAGCAGTCGCCCCTTTGAGTTCTATGAAAAGCACCAGTTTACCTTTGCTTGCGATCAGCATTTCTTCGTAAGTCGGTACAGGCTGTTTGCCAACGGACAGTTTTTTAACTTCGCGGAGAGTCATCTCTTCAGGTTTTCTGCTGTCTCCGGCCACGCGTTCAAAGTCGCTGTCATGATTGATGACATAGTATCCGTCTTTGGTCCTCTGTATGTCTATTTCGCTGCCGTAGGCTCCGGCTTCCCAGGCAGTATGGAGTCCCGCGATGGTATTTTCCGCAGCTTCGTTTCCACCCGCCCGGTGAGCGATTATTTTACACTTGCTTTCTGTCGGGAACATCCGGTCGAAGTTGAAGTAGGTGAAAAAGATACAAACCACAGCAACAACGGCG
>JAUMVF010000071.1 GCA_030530305.1 Bacillota bacterium | reverse complement strand
TCCGGAGATCATGCTTTTCGACGAGCCCACATCGGCTCTCGACCCTGAGATTACAGGCGAAGTGCTGTCTGTTATGAAGAGGCTGTCCGAGCAGCACATCACCATGATCGTGGTAACCCATGAAATGGGTTTTGCCCGCGAAGTTGCGGACAGGGTTGTCTTCATGGACAACGGCAAAGTCGTTGAAGAGGGAACCCCCGAAGAGATTTTCATGGCACCAAAGAGCCAGAGACTCAAAGACTTCCTGGGTTCAATGATAGGCGTCGGGGATTAGACATCCCGGCTCCGGCCCGGTAATAAGCCGCAGGAACAGGCTCTTTCAGGAAAAAAGGCAAAAATTTTTGAAGAAATCGTAAATCATCACATTACTATCACTTTCGGGTGATAGTATTTTTTTGAACGGATCTGATGGGGTATGGGATCCCGGACGACGTTTATACAGATAAAGACCCGCGAACAGCAGATAATGGCTGACAAACAGGTCAAAATGTTGTATAATTAAAGATAAACATAAATCAAGGGGGAAAGATTAGTCTTATGATTGTTTTTGATCATGTGACCAAAAAGTACAAGACCAATATCGGGCTGGACGATGTGAGCGTCAAAATCGACGACGGGGATTTCGTATTTCTCGTGGGACCGAGCGGCGCAGGTAAATCCACATTCGTAAAGCTCATATTGAGAGAAATAGACGCGGATAAGGGAAGGATCATCGTCAAAGGCGAGGATGTTACTGAATTTTCCAACAGAAGGATACCGAAACTGAGAAGAAACATCGGTATCGTTTTCCAGGATTTCAGACTTCTGCCGAAGAAGACGGTGTATGAGAACGTAGCTTTTGCCATGGAGATCGTCCACAAGTCCGCGAAGACCATAAAGAGGCAGGTGCCGCAGGTGCTGGGCCTTGTTGGCATGAGCGGGGAAGCGCACAAGTATCCTGACGAACTTTCAGCAGGCGAGCAGCAGAGGGTTGCTATCGCAAGGGCGATCATCAATAACCCGAAGCTTCTGATCGCTGACGAGCCGACAGGAAACCTTGACCCGGATACCGCATGGGAGATCATGCAGCTTCTGGGCGAGATCAACGCAAGGGGCACTACAGTGCTCATGGTTACACACGCTAAAGACATCGTCGACAGAATGGACAAGCGCGTCATAGCCATCGACAACGGCAAGATCGTAAGAGATGACTACGGCACATACAATATGGATGAGAGCATGTGGAAGCAGGAAATGATCTCGGATACTATACAGATGCCGTTTCCGACTCCACATACAAGAGCAGAACGGGAGCGCAGGATGGCCGAACTGAAAGCGCAGTCGGGCAGATCCTCCAGCGCTGCTGAAAGGCTCAGGAAGAGAAGAGAAAGAAGAGCCAAAGAAGCCAAACTCAAGGCTGAAAAAGAGACCAGGAAGAAAGCAGAAGACTTCCTCAAAGACGGGAGGAAGGACAAATGATCAGAAGATTCTTTTACACACTTAAACAGGCTTTCCAGCAGGTCTTCAGAAACAAGGCAATGACACTGGCTTCAATGTTCGCTATCACAGCTATGCTGCTGATACTGGGACTGTTCTTTATAATCCTCGTCAACGTCAACACGGCTGCTCAGGCAGTAGAGAACGACTACGATACCATTGAAGTTTATCTTCTGGACAAGACCACCGAGGATGAAGCCAACGCCATAATTGAAGACCTGAAGGATTTCGACGGTGTCTCGGATGTTTACTACAGACCAAAAGACGAGGCGATGGATCTTCTTAAGGAGAGATGGGGCAAAAGCTCATACCTTCTGGATTCACTGAGGGAAAATCCGCTGCCCAACTCCGTGGTAATAACCATCGGCGATCTTGAGAAGGCACAAGCCATAGCCGATAAAGCCGGCACATACAGCGGCGTCGAAGATGTCAAATACTACAAAGAAACAGTAGAAAAGTTGAAAAAAGCCACCAATTTCATACAGATGGCAGCCATAGTCATAATGGTATTCCTGATAATTATTTCGCTGGTAGTAGTTTCAAACACTATCAAACTTACCGTGTTTGCCAGATCCAGCGAGATAAGCATCATGAAATACGTAGGCGCCACAAACTGGTTCATACGGGGACCGTTTCTGGTAGAGGGAATGATCATCGGTCTGGTTTCGGCGGCGATCTCGGCAGGACTGACGGCGCTTGTTTACGGCAAGGTAATCGATATAATCGGCAAAGATGTTGTGAACATCATGTCCACGCCTATGGCGCCGGTAGGGTTCATGACGGTGAATCTGGTATGGATATTCGCGGCTCTCGGCGTCAGCATCGGAGCTTGCGGAAGTATCATTTCAATGAGGAGATTCCTTGATACATAAAAACGTTTAAAAACCGCACTCGCGCAATAACGCGGGACGAAAAGATAAAAAGGGAAAAGGGATAACTGAGACGGGAGAAAAAATGAGAAAGAAAAGTAAGATAACAATTTTCATAGCGGTAGCGATGGCACTGATGGTGGCCTTCTGCATGACCGGGTTTCCCGCAAGCGATGTTTACGGCAAAAGCTTAAACGACATTAACGATAAGATTGACAAGAAAGAGGAACAGCTGGAGCAGGGCCAGAAAGAAGAGCAGAAACTTGCGGATGAAATATCGGATCTTGAAGATAAGATAAGCGATAAGGAAGATGAGATCCAGGACCTGCAGGCCAGCATAAGCACCACCAAGGACAATATCAAAGAAGTCCAGAAAGATCTGGAAGAAATCGGCGACGAGCTGGATGATCAGGAAGACAACCTGGGGCAGAGACTCAGAAACATGTATAAGAGCGGATCTGTAGGGTATGTTGACGTGCTTCTCGGATCAAACAGCATATCTGATTTTCTTAACAATGTGGACATGGTCCAGAGAATATATGAGAGTGACAAGAAGCTCCTTTCATCACTTGAAGATAACTTCGATAAGGTCAAAAAACAGAAGAGAAGGCTGAAGGCCCTCAAGAAAGAACTGACCCGTGAAGAGAACAAACAGCAGGAACAGGTAGAAGCCCTGGACAGCGACAGAGTCACAGTAGCCCAGAAGAAGGCTGAAAAAGCAGCGGGCAACGCTAAACTCAAGGAACAGATCGAAGCTCTCGAGCAGGAGAGAATGAGCATCATAAACAGCCTGAAAGAATATGACGGCAGCGGCGACGGAGATTATAAAGGCGGCAAACTGGGCTGGCCTGTACCGGGTTATCACACCATTTCATCCGGATACGGCATGAGATGGGGAGCAATGCATTACGGTATAGATATACCTGCCCCGGCGGGAACTCCCGTTGTAGCAGCTGAAGGCGGTACGGTCATCAAGGCTGAAGGCGGAAGCAGTTTCGGAAACCATGTAATGATCTCTCACGGCGGCGGACTCTACACACTTTATGCTCACAATACTTCATTCAACTGTAGTGTCGGACAGAGAGTCAAAAGGGGCCAGACTATCGCATTTGTGGGAGCCACAGGTTTTGCCACAGGAAACCACTGCCACTTCGAAGTATATAAAGGCGGAAGCAAGTGGGGCGTAAATCAGGTAAATCCGATGCTCTATCTGTAAGGGCAGACGGATGATCCGGAGCAACGGGTCCGCACAGGCGGAAACGGCGGTACGGCTGCGGTGTGAAAAGTGTGACCGATAAAGGAAAATAACAATGGAAAATATAAGTCCGGTTGTAAAGAAGATCCTCGAAAAGAGAGGCATAACAGAAGAAGACGATATCAGGGAATTCTTATCGGACAGACCTCAGAGAACTTACGATCCATTTCTTCTCAGCGATATGCGTGAAGGAGTGGATCTTGTGCTGTCTGCGGTGGATTCGGATGAGAACATCTGCATCTACGGCGACTACGATACAGACGGGATCACGTCAATCTCCATTCTTTTTGAAGTGCTGACGGAAGTAATAGTGCAGGCTCATTCAAAGAGCAGGCTTTCATATTACATCCCTTCACGTTTCACAGAAGGCTACGGCCTCAATAATGAAGCAATCGACAAGATAAAAAAAGACGGCGCCCAGATGATCATCACCGTTGACTGCGGGAGCACGTCTGTTGACGCGGTGGAGCACGCCAAGAAAGAAGGGCTTAAGATCCTTGTTACGGATCATCATAATATCAGCGACAAGCAGGCGGACTGCCTGATAATCAATCCCAAGAGAAAAGACGATACATATCCATGCAAAGACCTGGCAGGATGCGGAGTGGCATTCAAACTGGCCCAGGCCCTGCAGAGAGCGAGCGGCATATCAAGGAGCACCCTGAACAGGACTCTTGATCTTGTTGCCGTAGGCACAGTAGGGGATATCGTCCCGCTGACGGACGAGAACAGGACCATTGTAAAGTACGGTCTTGCCGTCATAAGAAAAGGCGAAAGAGAAGGTTTGCGCGATCTGATCGGCGCCATTTCCCTTGAACCTTCGACTGTCGGCTCGGAAGAGATCGCTTTCGGTATCGTTCCTAATCTCAATTCCACAGGGCGTATGGATACGGCAACGTGGGGCGTAAGGCTCATGCTGGCGGCCAGCAGGCAGCGTTCCATCCAGATGGCAGACAAGATAACAGGCTTTAACGATGACAGGAAATATGTCCAGAAGAAAGCCTTTGAAAAGTGCTGCGAGATCGTTGAGAGAGATCTGGCAGACAAAGATATGCTCATAATTGACGCAGGCGATATACACGAAGGCATAGCGGGGATCGTCGCCGGGAATATAAAGGAGCAGTACGAAAAACCGACTATCATCCTGATGGATTCGGAGGAAAGTGTCAAAGGCACCGGAAGAAGCATCGGTGAAATGGACCTTTACGAGACTCTCCACAGGCACGCTGAGCTTTTCACCAAGTTCGGCGGACATAAGAAAGCCTGCGGTTTTTCGCTTGATAAAGAAAAAGTCGCTGAATTCATAAGCGCCATGGATGAAGACGTGGCAAAACAGCTTGAAGAAAACCCTGAACTCTTCAGGGAAGATACCATCGTAGACGCGGTCATAGTTCCAAGAGAAGCAACTCTGGACCTTTACGACCAAATCGTGAAACTTGAGCCATTCGGATGCGGCAATCCGCAGCCGGTTTTCCGCATGGAAGACGTGACAGTCAAGTGGCCCAAGAGGATCGGAGCGGACGGAACTTCCGCCAGCTTCGCGGTATACGGCAAGGAAAACGACAGAATATCCTGCGTGCTTTTCAGGAAAGCGGATCAGTTCGATGAATGCCTCCGCGATGGAAAGCATACGGACATCACCGGATACCTGAGAAAAAACATCTGGAAAGACAGAGTTTCTATACAGTTCGTAGTTGAAAACATAAGTCCGCACAACGGGCCGGACCCCGGAAGTGTGGTATAATAACGGCATGTACAGTATAAAGAAAAGCAACTTCATATTACTGATCATCATAGCCGCGGTCATCGGCGCCTGCGTGTGTTTTGGCGTGATCAAAGCGGTTTCATTTGTGGGTACGGGTTCCCTTTCCGGAAGTCAGGACGCGAAGGCCTTCCAGGAACGCTATAAGGAGCTGGATGAAGTCTATCAGAGGATACAGAAGGATTACTACAAGGACGTGGATCCGGAGAAGCTCATCATAGGCGCTACCAAGGGCATGGTAAATTCCCTTGGAGATCAGTATTCTTCATATATGACAAAAAGTGAATATGAGCAGTGGTATTCCACAGTCACAGGCGAGTATGAAGGCATAGGCGTCACCTTTGTCATGGAGAAAAAAGGCGAAGGCGAAGTCATTCTGGTCAATGAGAATTCCCCTGCGGAAGCGGCAGGGATAAAACCGGGCGACGTGATGACTAAGGTCGACGGTAAATCGTACAAGGACTCAGACAAGATGAGTGAGGCCATCAGAGGAAAAGGCGGCACCACGGTCAAAGTTACGTACAAGAGAAACGGCAAGGAAAAGACCGTATCCATCATCAGGGACAAGATCGTCAGCGTCAGCGTCACCAGCGAGATGCTTTCGGGGAACATCGGATACATAAGGATACTGTCATTTGAAGCTTCCACCGATGAGGACTTCAAGGCGGCCCTTGAGTCCATGGAAAAGAAGAAAGTCAAAGGACTTGTAATAGACCTGAGGGACAACGGCGGCGGCCTTGTGGATTCAGCGTCCAGGATAGCGGATATGCTTCTTGGAAAATGCAATATAACTTACCTTCAGAACAGAGAAGGCAAGAAGGAATACATAGATTCAGACGCGTCCAAGACGGATCTTCCGTATGTGGTTCTCGTAAACGGCAATTCTGCCAGCGCCTCCGAGATCGTGACAGCCGCCATCAAAGACAATAAAGGCGGAAAGATCGTAGGCACCAAAACCTTCGGAAAGGGCATCGTCCAGAGCACAGAACAGCTGGATGACGGCTCGGCTCTTGAGCTTACCGTGCTCCAGTACTTCTCACCAAACGGCCATGCCATTCACAAGAAAGGCATCAAGCCCAACTACGTAGTCAAGGATAATCCCAAGACAAAGGCGGATGAGCAGCTGGAGAAGGCAGAGGGGCTGCTGTAATAGATATAGTATTGATATGAACGAATTAGTGACAGAGATCGCGACAATTATAACTGCTATTGCGGCTGCGGCATCTGCTATTATAGCTGCTGTTGCGTTGCGAAAAACAAAGCAATCACAAGAACAAATGGCAGTTGACGCACGGAGAACGGCAACTATAATTGCATTTAACAGACTGCAGGATGAAGTATTGGATAAAATGGTTTCATACCATCCTGAAGATGTTCGGACCCTCATTGAGTATAAGGATGACCAGATGAGAGAGGCTTATGACGATTGCCGAGCCTTAATCGCAAAGTGTGAGCACTTCTCTGTTGGAGTTAATAGCGGAGTTTACGATTTCGATATAACTAATAGACTGGGCGGGACACATCTGATTTATTTGTACGGGAAAATAGAACCAGTGAT
Organism: Bacillota bacterium; assembly: GCA_030530305.1. GTDB lineage: Bacteria > Bacillota > Clostridia > Peptostreptococcales > Anaerovoracaceae > RGIG7111. Next base: position 2,457 of record JAUMVF010000071.1, on the reverse strand, counting down.
AGAAGAAGCGAGAAGCGGTGCTAAGGAAGGGATTCCTTTTCATGAGTTTGAACAGTTAGTTGACAGATTGGCGTCAGCGCAGTAGTTGAAGATTTTAATAGAGAAAGTCAAGTATGGTATGAGTATAACAACTAAAAACCATACACACATATTATAACTCTCTTAAGTAACCAACACTAGTGATATGGAGGTATCGATAATATGAAGAAAGTAATTGCGATCCTAACAGTTTTGCTATTATTTGGCAGCGTATTATTTACCACGGATATTAGCGTAGCAGAGTCAGCGGATACCAATGTAAGTGGCAACTGGATAGCTGGGGATGAAGTTGGCAAAAATGGCGGGAGATATGATTTATATGATGATGGAACGTTGAAAATAAGCGGGTTTGATCGTCTGGATAGAGATAATATGAATGATTTAATGTACGCATTATACTATGATACTGATCATACTAGTGTGGATGGTCGTGATATATGGTGTGAACGTGAGGATGAGGATTATAATACAGAATATTACACGAATTTCATAAAAAAAATAATAATTGAAGATGGGATAAAAACTTTGGAAACAAAGTTAGAGTATGCTATAGCTGGCTCGGAGATAATATATTTTACAAACATTCAAGAGGTTTGTTTGCCAGACACACTGACCGCCATAGGCTCGTATGCGTTTTCTAATTGCAAAAAATTAAAAACAGTAAATGTGCCTGAAGGAGTAACTTCCATAGGTGAGAGGACATTTTCAAATTGTATTAGTTTAACTGCAATTGAGTTGCCAAGTACTTTATCTTCAATAGGCTATTATGCATTTGGGGAATGTTCGCAATTGAAGAGTGTTTCTTTTCCGGAATCACTGACAAAGATAGGAAATCGTGCTTTTTATGATTGTGGCAAGCTTGCTTCTATCAACTTACCTTCAGGTCTGGAATCTATTGGTAATTGGGCTTTTGCTTGGTGTCCAATCAAATCGGTTGTATACCCGGATTCGTTAGTTTCTGTGGGGGAAGGTGCCTTTTCAGGTGCAGAAAGTATATACATACCGGATAGTCTGGATGCTACGGTTAAGACAATTTCTTATGGTAGATATGTTGATTTATGGTCAAAAGGAAAAACTGTCCCGACAATAGATGTGTATTATGGAGGGCCCGAAGAAGGTTTTAATTTAATCTGTAGTGATCCTGGGTATCTCAGAAAACTTTACTGTGGCATTTCTTATGAACAGTATTTGGAAATGAAGAATAAAGAGGTTGATTCAGTTGATTTTAGTAAATTATCGATGTTCTTGTCGTATAGCAAAGTGAAATACAATGGAAAAGCTAAAAAACCAAATGTAGCAGTTTTTGATAGGACTAAACGAATAAAAGCGGGGACAGATTATACTGTGTCATATAAAAACAATGTCAAAGGAGGAAAGGCAACTGTTACAGCCATTGGCAAAGGCAAATATCATGGCACTTTAAAAAAGACTTTTATAATTAAAAGGGCACGTCCTTATCTGAGAGCAAAAAATATTACCAAACTTATGAAATTTAAAAAGTATAAATTCAAGATAAAAGTAAGGACGAATAGTAATGCAAGATTAAAATATAAATCAAGCAACAAAAAAATCAAAGTAAACTCGAGAGGCGTTGTGACCGTAAGCAAGAATTTTTACGGAAAGGCGACTATTAAGATTACTGCACCCAAGACTCGGTGTTATTATGCAAAGAAAAAGACTATAAGGATAAAGATCAAAAAACCAAAACTTAAAAAGAAATACTATTCGATATATCGAGGGAAAAAGGTGCAAATTCGAGTGTTGAACAATAGCACGAAGGCAAAAGGGTGGAAAACTACAAATTCTTCCGTTGCCACGGTATCATCGAATGGAAATGTCAAGGCAAAAGGATTTGGAACCTGTTATATTAAATGTAAAGTTGGAACCGTAACATTAAAATGCAAAATAAGAGTACGTAGAGCAAAGATGAACTTTGCGGGTATAATCGACTATTATGATACTCGTGGAAATACATTTTGGGTTAAATATCACAATGAGGGGGAGAAAACCATTACAATTAAGTCAGGAATAAAGGTGTATGATGACGATTATACATCATTTGACAGGAATATTTACATCACAAAATCAGTAAAAATAAGGCCTTGGAGAACGAAAAGTGTAGCATTCCATGTGAAGGGAAGTACAACCTGGTATGATGAGAGAGATTTCGATTTGGATTACTACTTTATATATGATGGATTAAAATACCATGGGAGTTCACGAGCTGACGGTAGTTGGTATAAGACTGGAGGCAGGTGGAAAAACACTTGGAAGCATACCGAAAGCATGTACGAATGGTTTAGTGATACTGCGTGGTACTAATGGAATCAATACAAAATGGTGCTGATTTTCTTCAGCACCATTCTGCGGTTTTATTGACCATTATTCGACTTCCAAGAGGAAAGGGACTTGAGTAGA
>JAUMVF010000070.1 GCA_030530305.1 Bacillota bacterium | reverse complement strand
GCTATCGAAGATGAGAAGAAAGAAGCAACGATCGAAGCCGTAAAGGGCATCATCGAAGCTGATGGTTCTGTCTCCGAAGTAGACACTTGGGGAATGAGAAAGCTTGCATATCCGATCTGGAAGAAGAATGAAGGCTACTACGTAGTCATCCAGTTCGAAGCGAGCCCGACATTGCCGAAGGAACTCGACAGAAGACTTAAGATCTCTGACGTTGTGATGAGACATATCATCGTCAACAAAGACCAGAGATAGAAAAGAGGTAAACGATGAACAGTGTATCATTGATAGGGAGACTTACCAGAGACCCTGATGTACGTTACACTGCAGAAAGCCAGATGGCAGTCGCCAGATTCAGCATTGCTATCGACAGGCCGGCAAGAAGAGACGGCGGCGAACAGCAGACAGATTTTCCGAACATCGTTGTGTTTGGAAGACAGGCTGAAAACTGCGAACGCTTTCTGAAAAAAGGCAGACTCGTAGGTATACAGGGCAGATTACAGACAGGTAGTTACACCAACAAAGACGGCGTAAAAGTCTACACTACAGATGTAGTTGCGAATAGAGTGGAATTCCTTGAATGGGGAGACCGCAACGACCGCGGCCAGGGCGGTTTCGATCAGGGATTCGGTCAGCAGAACCAGGGTGGTTTTGACCAGGGACAGAGTTTCCAGCAGAACCAGGGAGGTTTTGACCAGGCCCAGCCACAGGGCGGTTTCGCGCAGGAGCAGCAGGCTCCGCAGCAGAACAGCCAGCCGGCGGACAACTCTGTACCTGCAGGCTTTAAGGCCCTCGATGATGATGATATACCATTTTGAGAGGAGAACAGACCATGATGGATAACAGAAGACGCGGCGGCATGCGCAGAAGAAAAGTATGCCAGTTCTGCGCCGATAAAGCAGAAACTGTAGATTACAAAGACGTTGAAAAACTGAGAAAGTACATAACAGAAAGAGGAAAGATCCTTCCGAAGAGGATCACCGGAACATGTGCGGTTCATCAGAGAGACGTTACAACAGCTGTAAAGAGAGCAAGAGTAGTTGCGCTGCTTCCTTACTCAGCTGACTAGTAAAACATGTATCAGAACAGACCGGCCTTATGTGTCGGTCTGCTTTTTTTAAGGAGGTATCAAGATGAAAACTCTGGAACTGAAAAAGAACTTTTTCTGGACGGGAGTGCTGGACCCGGATCTGGACGTGTTCGATATCATAATGCACACAGAATTCGGCACCACCTACAACTCCTACATGATCAAGGGAAGTGAGAAGACCGCGATATTTGAGACTGCCAAGGCTAAATTCCTGGATCAGTACATTGAAAGCCTCGAGTCTCTGACGGATATCAAAGATATCGACTACATAATCGTGAACCACACTGAACCGGATCACGCGGGATCCGCCGCGAAACTCATCGAAATGAACCCGGGGATCAAGTTGGTAGGAACAGGCACGGCTATCCGGTTCATCAAAGAGATAACCAACACGGATTTCGTATCAATAACCGTAAAGAACGGGGACACCCTCTCACTGGGCGACAAAACTCTCCGCTTCATTACAGCGCCGAACCTTCACTGGCCGGACACCATGTACACTTATGTGGAAGAAGACAAGACGCTTGTAACATGCGACTCCTTCGGCTCCCATTACAGCTTTGACAGGATCCTTCATTCAAAGATCACTGATGAGGAAGGATACATGCGCGCCCTGAAGTATTACTTTGATAATATTCTCGGGCCGTTCAAGAGCTACCTTCTGGCGGGCATAAACAAGATCAAGGATCTTGATATCGATATGATCTGTCCGGGACACGGTCCGGTGCTTGACGACAATCCGTGGAAGATCGTGGAGATATGCAAACAGTGGTCCACGGAAGTCAATCCGAACCCGAAAAAAACTGTAGTTGTCCCATATGTATCAGCTTACGGTTACACGGAGACACTGGCTGACAAGATCACCGAAGGTATCAGGGCCGCAGGCGACCTTGATGTAAAGCTTTACGATATGGTCTACGCTGACGAAGCGGAGGTCCGCGGAGAACTTTACTGGGCCGACGGAATACTGCTTGGCACACCAACGATCCTGGGCGAGGCTCTTGAGCCCATCTGGGATCTGACCATCGGAATGTTCGCAGGCACCCACGGCGGCAAGATCGCTTCCGCTTTCGGCTCCTACGGATGGAGCGGCGAAGGCGTGCCCCACATCGTGGAAAGACTGCGCCAGCTGAAAATGAAGGTCTACGGCGAAGGACTCCGTGTTAAATTCAAGCCTTCAGACGCCCAGCTTCAGGAAGCTTACGAATTCGGATACAATTTCGGCCTTTCGGTTATCGAAGGAAAGATCGTTGAACCGGAACCCGCTCCGGCAGCGAACCAGAAATGGAAATGCCTCGTCTGCGGCGAGATCATCGAAGGTCCCAAGCCTCCGGAATCATGTCCGGTATGCGGCGTAGGTCCTGAACAGTTCGTTGCGGTAGAAGAAAAAGAGATCGGTTTTGTTTCACAGAGCACCGACAGCATCGTCATCATTGGCGGCGGTATCGCCGGGCTTTCCGCAGCTGACGCTGTAAGAAAGAGAAACAAAATCGCTCCAATCGAGATAATCTCCAACGAGCCTGTATTCTGTTACAACAGGCCCCAGCTGACCAAAGGTCTGCTGTCGGAATTTGACGCTATCAGCTTTTTCAACAAACAGCTTGAATGGTATCAGGAAAACAAGATAAGACTCACTCTGGACACAGAGGTAACCGCCATAGACACAGAGGCAAAGACCCTGTCTCTGGCAAACGGCGAAGAAAGAAAATACGACAGACTCATAATCGCCTCCGGCGCGGAGTGCAATATGCCTCCTACCCCGGGCAACGACAAGAATGGCGTTTATGTGATAAGAAAACTGGCTGACGCCAACGCTATAAGGGAACATCTGGGTTCAGTGCAGGATGTGGTAGTTGTAGGCGCCGGAGTCCTCGGCCTTGAAGCCGCGTGGGAACTGAAGCGCGCCGGAAAGAATGTGACCATACTCGACAGAGGCACAGGTCCCATGAAGAAGCAGCTTGACGGCCCCGCTTCGATGAAACTTATGGCTGCCGTGAACGAAAGCGGCGTAAACTTCGTCACACAGGCTTCCGTAGAGTGCTTCGAAGGAGAAGATTCTGTCACCGGTGTGAAGACCAAGGACGGAACGGTTTACCCGGCTCAGATGATCATCGTTTCAGCCGGCAACAAACCCAACATCGAACTGGCCGCGTCAGCAGGAATAGCTGCAGACAGGTTCATTGAGGTAGACAGCAAAATGAAGACAAGCGCTCCGGACGTATTTGCCTGCGGAGACTGCGCGGCAGTTGACGGAGTAAGCGTAGGCATCTACAATCAGGCTCTGGAGATGGGCGCGGTCGCAGGAGCAAACGCGACAGGTGATGACGTGGAATATACTCCGGTCACCCCGTCCAACGCTTTCAGCGGATTCGGAACGACTCTCTTTGCTATCGGCGATAACGGCGGGAAAAAGGATCAGCCGTATAAGACTCTCGAACTCAGCGATGACGCTAAGAAGATATACAAGAAACTCTACTTCCTGAACGGAAGATTCTGCGGCGGCATCCTTATAGGTGATGTGAAAGCCTCAGGCGAGCTTCTCAAAGCTTATGAGAAAAAGCTTCCTATTGAGGATATGATGAGCCTGTTCTAGCCTTCAGGCATATAGTGAAGACATTATAAAAGAGCGGTAATACCGTACTGACTGCGGTCCTCGGCTTTGCCTGCGGAGGCAGCCATTACGGTATTACCGCTCTTTAAATAGCTTTATATCCTACAGGTCTAAGACCTACCTTCCCATACGGCGGAGCCAGACACATAAACCATTGCAATTACACTGTTAATTTGAAATATACAGATTAACAGTGTTTTTTCAACGGTTTCGGGCGCCCCATTTCGATGTTTTTTTATTATTCATGGATTTTCGAAAAAAACAACCTCCGCAGGCATTGAAAATACACTGTTAATTTCATATATGCTGATTCACAGTGTAATTGCAACGCAAGTGGCTCTCCATATAAAAAACTGCTGCGAAAAAGTAGCTCTCCACATAAAAAGCTGCTGCAGAAAACCGCAACAGCTTCATTATCAATTTCTTTTACTTAAAACTTTACTTTTTGCCTTCCCATACGGCGGCCTCGCGGGCACGCTCTTCGTAGCAGCTGCATTTTTCACCGGTATCGGTAAATCCCGTATCTCCGCATTTACTGCAGCGGTATTTCACATCCATATAATTGATGGGGAAGCCGTTGTCCGTCATGAGTACAGCTCTTTCCTGAAGCAGTTCGTTGACTTTCGCGTCGAGTTTATCTTTGTCCGCGCCGGAGCCTGAGGAAAGGATCATTTTCGTAGCCTTGAGCCTCAGTTCATTGAGTTCATCATCTATCTCCTGTATGCGCGGAAGTTTTTCCATGACTTCGCGTCTGTGGGCAGTGGCTTCTTTTTCCGCTTCCGCCCTTATATGATCATAATAGTCGCGCACAGTCTGACCGGATCCTCCGGAATTTCCGGCGCCTCCCCGACCGGTCTCCTTCTTCCAGTTATTGAGGACGGAATCCACATAATTGATGTTGGGGTTTGAGATGCCGCTGGTCTTGCTGCAGGCTTCAAGCACTTTGTCTATGGTAAAGCCCAGGTCGTCGAACCAGCTGTCCATTTTGCGCATCTCTTCTTCCGTGGGAGCTCTGCCGATAAAGCCCAGAGCTTTGAATATCCTTCTGTACTGATACCTTCTCTGGTCGGTGTCAGCGAGATAATCGTCTACCTCTCCTGCGTCTCTGAGTCCTTTGTCGTTCCATTCCCTTACGACTGCGCCTATATAACTGATTTTCGTTTTCTTCTTCGAATGGCAGTACCGGTAAGCGCACATGACAACTTCAGGCGTTGCGCCCAGTTCAGTCACCCAGCTGCGGATCTCCATGATCTCGGTCCCGCTCAGCGGTCTGCCTGTAAACGCTTCGAGCTGGTCGAACATCTTCTTCAGCTCATTCTGTGTATATTCGTCATCCAGCGAGCCGGCCACAGTATCTTCTGCCGCCTCATCCCCGCCGGCGCTCCTGTTGCCCTTTCCGTAGAACTGTTCCTTAAGGCTGAGGAATTCCACGGGTCTTTCCCCGCTTTCATCTGCCGGAAGCCGTCTGATTACGCGGAGTTTCTCCCAGTAGTCCCATGCGCTGCGCACATCTTCCTCCTTCATATCCAGTTCTTTGGCCAGCATCCCGTCTGTCACAGGCTGATCCAGGTCCGCGTACATCAACGCAAAGAGATACACCTTGACATATTCGCCGGGCGCGCTGGGCATATACTCATTGATGAACATATTCTCTATGTCCGTATCAAAGAGATAATATTCTTTTGTAGTCTGTCTTCTGTTGTTCATCCGTTTCTTTTGCAATAACTTCCTTCTACAGTTTGCTGTTCAGATCGGCCAACAGAGCCCCAAGGTCCACACCATGTCCTTCCGCTGCCTGCTCAAGGGTCTCAACGTTGGCCCCAGGACAGCCGCAGCAGCTCAGACCATATGATACGAGGACTTTTTCCATTTCAGGGCTGATCGCTACGATATCGCATACCATCGTATCTTTCGTGATCTCACTCATGGCTTTACCTCCTGTTCAAAGGTGCTGTATCTATAACCTACTGCCGTACAGGCGCGTCTGTCGCGCCCCGCAGATTACTTGGCGTAACCGCTTTTGTCAGCAAATTTCGTATATTTTCCGATCCAGGTCACATATACCGTGCCCGTCGGACCACTTCTGTTCTTGGATAATATGACTTCACACTCGCCGGGCTTTTCGCTGTTTTCCCCGTTATAAAATTCATCTCTGTAGAGGAAAATAACTATGTCCGCGTCCTGCTCGATGGCGCCGGACTCACGAAGGTCGGAAAGCACCGGTCTGTGGTTTTCCCTGTTTTCCGGATTTCTCGAAAGCTGTGAAAGCGCGATCACAGGACATTCCATCTCCATGGCCAGCTGTTTCATGTATCGGGAAATGGTGGTTATCTCCTGCTGTCTGCCTTCCGATCTTCCTTCGAAATTCATCAGCTGCAGATAGTCGACGATCACAAGGTCAAGGCCTCTGGCGGACTTCAGCCGCCTGCACTTGTTCCGTATCTCGACCATAGTTCTGGAAGAATCGTCTATATTTATATCCGCTTTGGAAAGTTCATCAAGAGCCAGATTGATCTGGTCCCAGTCTCTCCTTTCAAGATTTCCTGTCTTGATCTTCTGCAGATCGACTTTTGAATCCATGGAAAGAAGTCTCTGACCCAGATCTGTCTTGGTCATCTCCATGCTGAATATGAGTATGGTGCCTTCGCCTTTTACTGCCGCCGCCTGGGCGATACTAAGAGCAAAAGCAGTTTTTCCCATTCCCGGACGGGCAGCGACAACGACCATGTTGCCCTTCTGCAGTCCTGTCGTCTTATCGTCCAGATCTTTGAAGCCTGTCGTGATGCCCATAAGATTTCCTTCGATCTGGGAGGCCTTGTCTATGGCTTCAATATTATCCATAAGGACGTCTTTTATATGAACAAAGTCCTTTGTCTGTCTTCTCTGACCGATCTCAAAAATTCCCCGTTCGGCGAATTCCAGAACTTCACCTGCCGAAGCGTCGGAGTCAAAACCCTTTTCAGTGATCTGACCGCCTTTTTCTATGAGCCTTCTTAGGGTGGATTTTTCCGCGATTATTTTTGCGTATTCCACCGCGTTGGATGTGGACGGGACGTCAGCCGCCAGTGACGCCACGTAAACACGGCCGCCCACCGAATCGAGCACGGCTCTTCGCTTAAGTTCTTCGGATACTGTTATCGTATCCACCGGCGAACCTTCCTGATTCAGTTTGAAGATAGCGCTGAATATCTCCCTGTTATTGTTGTCGTAGAAATCATCAGCTCTGACGACTTCCATAACATCCATGAGGGCTTCCTTGCTGAGCATCACTGCTCCAAGCACTGATTTTTCCGCATCCAGATTTTGTGGAGGGATTCTTTCTTCCATAACGGATCCTTTCCTGTGTTCCCTTTATCTGATCCCGTTCAATTCTCTCTGATCCTGTCTGATTCGTTTTTACTCCGTTTGATTAGTTCTCTGTTCCATCGCCTTAAGGCCTTCAGACTGTCACCGAAACTTTGAGCTGGGCGTGTACTTCCGGATATACCTTTACGGTCACTTCCGTATCGCCTGTATGCTTGATCGGGCTGTCCAGAACGATCTTCTTTTTGTCTATCTTTATTCCATGCTGTTCCTCGAGAGCCTCTGATATATCCTTTGAAGTGATGGAACCGAAAAGCCTGCCGCCTTCGCCACCCTTGCTGACGATATTTACCGTGAGAGTCTTCATCCTTTCCGCAAGATCCTCTGCCGCGGCTTTGGCTTCGGCCTGTTTCTCGGCCATTATCTTCTTCTGTTTCTCAAGATTCCTTACGTTTCCTTCAGTGGCTTCCTTGGCAAAACCCTTCGGTATCAGCATGTTCCTCGCGTAGCCGTCGCTTACCTTTACCACTTCTCCTGCTTTGCCTGCGCCTTTTACGTCTTTGAGCAAAATAACTATCATGATCAGTCCTCCTGTTGTTTGCTTTTCAGTGTCTTTTTGTTATTCCTTATTGAACAGTTCTTCCATTTTTTCCGAGATAGCCTGTATCGCTTCTTCAGGCGACATATCCACCTGCGCTCCCGCGGTGGTAAGATGCCCTCCGCCACCGAACTGTTCCATTATCGTCTGCACATTTATCTTTCCAAGGGATCTGGCGCTGACTACAGTCCTTCCGCACTCGTCCCTGCCTGCAACAAAGCTGACGTGGATCCCCTTGATGGTGAGCAGTTCATCCGCCACCTGGGAATTGACGATCTGAGCGTTGATGTTTTCTCCCGGACAGATTGACATGGCCACACCCTCGTCTGTGAACGCAGCATTGGCGATACACGCTGCCCTGGTCTTGAACATCTCCATATCCGACTGGAAAAACCTCTTGACTTCCGTTGTGTCCGCGCCCGAACGCCTGAGCCAGGACGCCGCTTCAAATGTCCTCACGCCTGTCTTGACCGCAAAACGGTTGGTATCCACTGTGATGCCTGCCAGAAGCGCCTCCGCCTCGAACCTGCTGAGGGTCTTCTGCTCGCCTGCGTACTGGATTATCTCTGTGACAAGCTCTGAAGAAGACGAAGCGTATGACTCCGTGTATTCGAGCACCGCGTTGTCGATAAAATCGGTGGCTTTCCGGTGGTGGTCTATGACCACTATCTTGTCTGTTATATCAAGCAGTTCCGGGCACTCCACCCTGCTCTGTCTGTTGGTATCGACTACTATGACCAGAGAGTTGGCGTCAGCCATATCGACGGCTCTTTCAGACGATATGAAGTTGTATTCGTCAGTTTCCCTGGCCGCCTGATATATATCCGCGATCCCTTCGTTGTACTCGTTGATCACGATATATGCTTCTTTTTCACATAATCTCGCAAAGCGGTAAACGCCTACAGCTGAGCCGAATGAATCCATGTCCGGGCTCTGGTGTCCCATGATGATTACGTGATCCGACTGTTCCATCAGACGCCTGAGGGCATGCGCGATGATCCTGGATTTCCCCTTGTTGGTCTTTTCCACCGTCTGAGTCTTGCCGCCGTAGTACTCAGTCTTGTCCACGTTCTTTATGACTACCTGGTCTCCGCCTCTTCCCAGCGCAAGGTCAAAAGCGTCTACAGAATATCTTTCATTCTGGTAGGGGGTCTTCCCTCCCATTCCTACTCCGATACTGATGGTCACAGGAAAATCGTTTTCCGTATCTATCTGTCTGACTTCGTCAAGTATGGCGAACTTGCCTGCCTTGAGTTTCTCGATTTCCTGGGTCTCCATCATTATGAAGTAGCAGTCATCTTTGTATCTGGTAACTGAAGCGTTGGCCTTTTCGCCCCACTGTCTCAGTATCTTGTCGATCTCCGACGCCACCGCGAGACTTGCCTCTTCAGACACGCTTTCCGTGAGTTCGTCGAAATTGTCCACGTGAACGATAGCCATTACAGGCTTCTCATCATTATACTTTTTCTTAAGCATATGGAATCCCGTGACATCTACAAAAGTGATGATCACAGGGGAGTCTTCTCCTTCATCGAGCAGGCTCGCGTGCACATCGAACACTCTGCTGTTCCTCGCAAGCGACAGGGTGCTCCCGTCTTCTGCAGCTTTGCGGATCTCTTTGTCTTTTATCCCCGTAAGCGCGTATATCTTCGCGTCGATTATCCCGTCGTACACGAAGACCTCCCCGATCCTGGAACTGGCAGCAGTCACCTTGCCGTCTTTGTCTATCACGCATACCGGCAGTGACGCATATTCTGTTATTATTCTTTCCACATTTTCAAATGCGGAATTATCATTTTTCTCTGCCATTTTTTCACCTTATTGCCCCACAGATTTTTAATATGGGTACACGCAGTTATTATATCACAATCCTTTCATTTTGTCCTTTTTTCCTGCAGCCATGTGAAAGCTCTTCCTGCATGCGTCTCATCCCCTCCATCCTGCCAAAAAACCATTGAAGCAAAAGCGCTGCTGTGTTATTATACAAGAGCGCTGAAGTTTCTCAGACGCGCCATGTGCCCCCGTAGCTCAGGGGATAGAGCGTCGGTTTCCTAAACCGTGCGTCGGATGTTCGAA
>JAUMVF010000069.1 GCA_030530305.1 Bacillota bacterium | reverse complement strand
ACGCCCCTTGTGGACTTTCACCACAGATTGACGGCATGCCCGTCATACAACAAAGAAACAGACCCGAGCCGGTCTGTTTCCTTGATTGCAAGGCATCTTGACAGATCAGTGCTCATCTGTCAAAAAAATGACTCATTGATTTTCGATTTAAGCATTTTTTTATACCTCATTGATACTGCGTATCCTTGTTTTTTTCCGTATATCTATTTACGGCTGCTTACAGGCTTTGAGGAATTTCGATGATCATTCCTTCTTCTATATGCCCGTCTTCTATATTGTTTGCCTGACAGATTTCATATACGGCTTTTCTTATATCCTTGCCGCTGCTCTTGTATTGGTATGCGATATCCCACAGTGTATCTCCGGACACTATTTCAACAGCGATCCGGTCAGATGGCTTAACAAGTGCTGTGGATACATTAAAGCCGCTTGCATAGCCAAAAATTCCAACTATGAGACCTGCGACTATAACGAGGAATGTGATAAATCTCAATGGTGATTTTATTCTGTATCTTCTGTTACTTCTTTTCATACCGAGCCTCTCTTTCCTGCCCTCGTGAACGCTTGTTCGTAATTAGAATATAACAGAATATCCGTTCGTTGTCAATGTATTTTTGCAAACATATGTTTCCCTTTGATTTTAGTAAATTCCCGGAGTAAGTTCCACAGTGGAAGCTGCTGTGGAATTTACTTCTCTCTGATTTTCCTTCTCTGATTTTTCTTATCCTGTCATCACGACATGATTTTATCGTAGAATCTGTTGAGTAAGTCCAGCAGCTTGTTTTTGAATATTATGCCCAGTATGAAGAGTATGACAGCTACTATACCTATTACTACAGCACTGGTGTAGTTAGCATGCATAACCTGCCGGCCTATGATAAGAGAGCCCATTATTCCGGGCGTTCGCCCCAGTGTGGAGATAATGATAAATGGTCGGAATTTCAGTTCGGAAAGACCTGCTACATAGTTGCATATATCCTTCGGCAGTCCCGGGATAAGGTAGATAAGAAATACGATAGCGACTGCTCGCCTGCTGTTCATATGAGAGAGAACATCATTGATCTTCTTCTCGCCGAAGAGCACGTGGATGGCATCCTTACCGATTATTTTTGCAAAGAAGTATGTGATAAAAGCTCCGATAATACTCCCGATCAGAGAAAAGATGAGACCCAGCCAGAAGCCGTACAGATAACCTGCCGCAAGCTGCAGAACCTGACCCGGAATAATGCTTATAACTATCTGAAGAACCATCGCTCCTATGTAGATCAAAGCACTCTCGGTCTTATATTCCCGCAAAGCAGCCACTACTTCATCGTAGTTCTTCAGCGTATCTATCCAATCGTGTTGAAAGAAATAAATATATGCCGGTATTCCCAGGATAATCACGAGAAAAAGCGACAGCTTCAGCACGGCTGATACTTTATTCAATTTTTTATTTTTACCGGTTTTGTTGTCAGTAAACATATTATGTAATCCTGCACCTGTAAAGTTCTTTTTAAGTTCTATTTTAATTCTTTGTTAAGAATATCATTGGCCAATCCGATTATATCCCTGTTTATTCCCAGCATTTCCGCTATATGGAGAGCATCATGTGGAATTGCAGCCCCTTCGGTTATCTCTATAAGGCGATAATCCATGTACTTGCCGATAATCTCTATTCTTTCCTTCCTGTTTGCGTATGCCAATTCCTTTTTTATAAGTCCGAAATCGGCATTTCGAAGACCTGAAACCTGCATGTTTCTGATCTGCTGTTCATCTTCCATGACATCGTAATGCGTAGTAATGAGGCACATGTACGGCTTGTCGAGAAGGAAATGTACAAGGCTCTTTGTAAGTGCCAGACCTTCCCGCGGGTTTGTTCCGCTGGCGATTTCATCTATAAGAATAAATGATCTGTCCGTGCAGTTATCCATAATTTCCTTCAGTTCTTCCATCTCGGAACCGAAGCTTGAAAGACCTCTCTCCAGCGACTGGCTGTCACCTATGAGAATCTGCATATGGTTTGCCAGGCCTATCTGCGCTTTGGTACATGGAACGAAGAAACCGTATTGAGTCAGGAGCTGAACCATTCCCACCATTTTCAGTGATACGGTTTTACCTCCCATATTGGCTCCTGTGATGCAGGTAACTCCCTCTGCAAGCTGAATATCTATAGGGGTGTATTGCTTGCCTTTGGATTTGAGAACGTCCTCAGCCTGCAGATGCCGCCCCCCTTCGATGTTGACTATGTGTTCCTGAAGGATTTCAGGTTTAATGCATTTGTGAGCGATGGCATAGGCCGCCTTACTCATGGTCAGATCAAGGGCGCCTATAGTTCTGCAGTTGTTTTCAAGGGCTTCATGGCAGTCCCATATATCTCTCGAGAGCTTTTCTCGTACGAGCGTCTCCTCCTCTTCGATCTCCGTCTCGATTTCCGTCATTTTCCGATTGATTTCAAAGGCAGTATCATTCGCTTTAAGACCGAAGGTGACAGACATATAGTCCTGATCAACCGGCTCCAGCTCTGCGATGCCATTGAGTTTTTCAAGCTCATCGGTTTCAGCCTTGGAAACGGTGCAGTCGAACTTAGGGGTCAGAGTGATCTCGTATTTTTCCTGAATCTGCTTTTTCAGATCCTTCTGTTCTTTTCGAAGGAGAATTTCAAGCTCATGCTTTTCCCTCCGCAGCCTGCCCAGTGCTGCGGAAAATTCTTCATAAATATAAAATGTGTTAACTCTATCCTTCCGGGGATCGAGAATGTCCAGAAGGTCTGAAGTGTCGGCAAGGATAAAATCCCGAGGAATCCTGTCCTTTATTTTACCCGTTTCTGCAAGGATCTGCCGGCATTGAAGCAGGAAGGTCTTGATTTCAAAAAGCTCCACCATAGACAGCACATTTTCACGGCTCCTCTCTATGGTGAAGGAGTTGTCCTTCATGCAGTGAAATATCTCGTTAAGCCGGTCGGTGATCCCGGGATGATCCTGTATGATCCGGTACATGGATTCAACTTTTTCAAGAGCCTTTATGAGTTCATCTTCCTGCCCCGGGAAAAATGGAGTTTTTTCTTTCAGTTGTTTCCGTCCGAAAGGTGTCCATGGATTTATGTTGTTGACAACATAGTCGAAACCCGTCTGCTCTCTTGTTTTTACATTCGCTAATCGTCTGGCCATTTGTATCTCCTTCAATAAATGGATCTCTATATGAGGTTGCTGTTTTCAAGTTCCTGCAGTCCCTTTATAATGCCGAATTTCGAGTGCTCATAGGTGAGCCCTCCTTGGAAGTATACAATGTAAGGCTCCCTTATAGGCGCATCTGCAGACAGCTCTATGGATGATCCCTGCACGAAAGCACCGGCGGCCATGATAACAGGATCCTCATATCCCGGCATAGCCCACGGTTCCGGTGACACCTGCGAATCTATCGGTGCCGCGGCCTGGATGCCTTTGCAGAATTTTATCACTGCCTCAGGAGAACCCAGCTTGACCGCCTGAATAATGTCGCTTCTCTTATCGGCAGCAGCCGGACACACATCATAGCCGAGCTTTTCAAATACCTTTGCACATAAAACTGCACCCTTGACCGCACCGTTTACCGTCTTTGGCGCGATGAAGAGCCCCTGGAGCATGGTTCTTGTCTGTCCGAATGTAAGTCCGCATTCTCCGCCTATTCCGGGTGTGGTGAGACGGTAGCTTATCTTTTCCACGAGATCCGCCCTTCCAGCAACATATCCGCCTGTCAGCGCCAGACCTCCGCCGGGATTTTTGATAAGAGATCCGGCCATAATATCAACGCCTGCATCTGTAGGCTCTTTTACATGGAGAAATTCGCCGTAGCAGTTATCCACCATGCATATTATATCAGGATCAATGTTTTTCACAAAGGCAGCCCACTCCTCTATTTCCTCTATCGTTATAGCCTTCCGCCAGCCGTAACCTGTGGCTCTCTGAACGCTCACCATTTTCGTAGAGGGATTTATTGCCTTTGCGAGAGCATCAAAATCTATTCGTCCGTCCGGTGTGAGTTCAACCTGGTCATAGGTGATGCCGAAATCCTTCAGTGAACCCTTTCCTTCCCCACGGATCCCTATGGTTTCCTCCAGAGTGTCATAGGGAACTCCTGTGCAGTAGATAAGCTGATCGCCGGGACGGAGTATTCCCATGAGAGTCAGACTCAGAGCGTGTGTACCGTTGACGATGATCGGTCTGACGAGAGCTGCTTCAGCATGGAAAATATCTGCAAAGACCCTCTCCGTAGCTTCACGGCCCGCGTCATCATAGCCGTAGCCCGTATTCCATGAAAAGTGCCTGTCGCAAATACCGTTCTTCTGGAAGGCGTCCAGCACCTTATACTGATTATATGTCATGATATCGTCAAGGATCTCATAATATCCCTTGACATCATGTTCGCATTCGTCTATTAAATTTAATATACTGTCGGATATTCCGAAATTTTCATTCAGCAGTTTGTTCGTATTAGTCTTCACCTTTTGTACTTTCCTCTCTTTCCAGTTCCCATTCCATGTCATGGACAAGATCTCTCTTGATATTCATTTTATGTCCGGCATAGAGTTGGGTCGTAGTAACCTGTTCATGGTCCAGAAGCGCCTGAACATCGAATATGGAATTACCCCGTCCTATAAGACTGGTGGCGGCTGTTGCCCTCAACTTATGCGGGCTGTATCCGGCCTTTCTGGATGTCGCCAGACCTATTGAAGTGTACTTCTTTACCAGCTCCCGGATAGCCCGTTCCGTCATTCTGCGTCCCTGAAGGGACAGGAAAAGAGCATCCTCATGCCCTTCCCGGATCTTATCGCCATCCAAACGCTCATTATCCAGATAATCCTGCAAAACCTGTGTAACGGAGCGATTCATAGGCATGATCACCTCTTTGTCGCGTTTCCTGTATATCTTAAACTCTCCGCGGTTAAAGTTAAAGGAAGAAACATTGAGCTGCTGAAGTTCAAACAGTCTCAAACCGTAGGTAAGGAATAAGATAAGTATCGCCTTATCTCTTCTTTTTGTTTTTTCCCAGTACTGGTGTTCCTTAGCCGTCAGAGCCGATCCCGTAGACACCGCGTCCAGCATTATCATCACTTCGTCATCCTGAAGAACTTTTATCTCACGCTCACCAGCCTTCGGTACTCTGATAGGGTCGAAACCGTCGGTAATGTTCCTGTCGATTATTTCATCTCGGTAAAGCTGTTTGAATAGCACGGAAACCGAGGATTTTTTCCGGGCCAGAGTTTTGTTGGAGTTCTCGTAAAATACTATTTCATTTTCCTTTTCCACCCTGTAGGTTCTGCAATAATCTATGAACAGATTTATGTCAGATGCTTTTATTTCGTTGAATTCAGCTCCGGAAATATCCCTTGGGAGGCGCGCTTCCGTAAGATCTGTATCGCTTATGAGATAATTGCAGAAAAAGCGTATATCCGACAGGTAGGCCAGTCTCGTCATAGGGAGCACATTGCCTTTCAAATAAGCAAAAAAGCCTCGCATAAAGGCCGGCAGCTGTCTCTGGATCTCCTCACAGCGAATTGCTGTTTCATGCTCTCTCAGGACTACATTATCGGGCTTGTCGCTTCTGTTTCTCAGCTTTATGCTCTTGCTTTCATCCACGCGGCGATTTCCTCCATTACATCTCTGTCATTCAAGTATTCCGATAAATTTATCCATTTCATTCTATCATATCTCCTGAACCAGGTTAACTGCCTTTTGGCATAATGTCTCGTATTTTTTTTAATAAGTTCAACCGTTTCCGTCAATGTTCCCTTCCCGTTGATGTAATCTATGATTTCTTTATATCCGATGCCCTTCATTGAAATATCATCAGAGGTAAGCCCCCTGCTCATAAGACCTTTGACCTCATCGACAAGCCCTGCCTCAAACAGCTTTTCGACTCTGTTGTTTATCCGCTCATACAGCTGCTCTCTGTCTCGCGTCAGCCCTATGAGAGCGGCATCATATCTTGAATTTTCCTTCGAAATACGGCTGAAGGGCCGTATACGGGTTTCCCCGTCTTCAAGGCGTTCGAGAGCACGGATGATTTTCCTGATGTTGTTTGGGTGAATCGTTTCGGCCGCCCAGGCATCCTTTTCTCTGAGCATTTCCTGCAAAACCGACCCACCGCTTGTTTGAGCGATGTGTTCCAGTTCTGATCGTAGTTTCCGGTTTTTAGGTGAAACGCCGAAATCCATGTCATAGAGTATAGAATTGAGGTAGAGACCTGTTCCTCCGGACACAATGGGGAGCTTGCCTCTTGCGATGATTTCATCTATGGTCGCTGTTGCAAGCTTCCGGTATTCGGCAACCGAGAAATCTTCTCCGGGATCGGCGAAGTCAATCATGTGATGAACGGCCAGACTTCGTTCGTCTTCAGTAGGCTTGGCACTGCCTATGTCCATATATCGGTAAAGCTGCATGGAATCACAGGATACTATTTCACCATCGAATTCCAATGCCGCCTTTATAGCATATTCTGTTTTCCCAACTGCTGTTGGTCCTGCGATCACAAGTATTTCGGGTTTTGACATCGTATCAGGCTCTCTTGAACATCCTTTCCATTTCATATTTGGTGATTCTGACGAAAACAGGTCTGCCGTGAGGACAGGAAAAGGGATTATCGCACTGCTGCAGCTGATCAAACAATGCGAGGATTTCTTCCCTGCTTATAGCGTCCCCTGCCTTAATTGCCGATTTGCAGGCTTTCATTATGATTTTCTCCAGAATTCCGGTATTAGAAAGATCAGGCCTTTCGGTGAATTCGTTAAACATATCATTCAGAAAGTCTTCTGCTTCGGACAGCTCCATGAATGCGGGGATTTCACGAACTATATATGTGTTGTTCCCGAAAAATTCAATGTCATAGCCCATCGCCCTGACCGCAGATATCCAGCTTGACTCGGTTGACGAAACATCCGCAGGAACATTGAAAGTCAAGGGAAGCATGAGCTGCTGCTGAACCTTTTCATCTGAATGGTACTGTCTGACCAGCTTCTCGTAAAATACTCTTTCATGGGCGGCATGCTGGTCTATGAGATAAAAAGAATCCTCACTCTGACAGGCGATATATGTGTTAAAAACAGACCCTATGACCCTGAGATCATCAAATTCAAAGGGTCGGTTAATTGAGAGCGGACTTCCTGCAGGCTGATCCTCCTGCCTTGGAGAAGTATCACTTGCCCTATTGAGATCATCCCGCAGGGTTGTCAATATCGAAGTTATGTTAACTTGTTCCTCTTTCTCACCTCCTCTGACAGCGATCCTGCGTACTGTTTCATCCTTGACCCCGGACACATACGAATATGTGCTTTCATTTACCTCCGGAATTTTTATTTCGTGAGTATTTGCCGCCGATGGAATCGCCTCTTCCCCTCGCAATGCCTCCATCACTGCCATCTGAACAAAATCCTCAACTTCGGCATTGTCGTCAAATCTGATTTCCTTCTTTGTGGGATGGATATTAACGTCGAGTTTTTCGGGTGGCATGGCGAGAAAGAGGAAGGCTACGGGAAATCTGCCGTTGAACAGTCTTTCTCGATAAGCTTTATCCAGTGCTCTTTCCATAACCGAGCTTGAGATAATTCTTCCGTTTACACAGAACACCTGCCTGTTTCTCGAAGGCATAGAGGTTCCGGGATCCGATATACAGCCCTTCAGAGTGAAGCCTTTTTCAGCCTTTTCTACCGGAATAAGGCTTTTTCCCAGATCAGCTCCGTAAATGCTGAGGATATTTGCAGTTATATTGCCGTTTCCTGAAGTTGTGAATACCGGTTTAGAGCCGTTTATAACGCTAAAACGCACATCCGGGTAGGATAATGCTATCCGTGATGCGAAATCGATGATCCGGCGGGCTTCTGAAGCTGCTGAATTGAGGAATTTTTTCCTCGCAGGTACATTGTAGAACAGGTCTTTCACCGTGATGGTGGTTCCGTCGGGGCAGCCGATCCGGGAGTTTTCAAGTATCCGGCTTCCCTCATTAACTACGAGTCGCCCCGCTTTGGTATCAGCAGTTTTGGTGATGAGTTCAACTCTGGCAACTGCACATATGCTTGCCAGTGCTTCACCTCTGAAACCCAAAGTGGTGATAGCATCCAGATCCCTTTCATCGCTTATCTTGCTGGTTGCATGCCGCATAAAAGCCAGCTCCGCCTCATCCGCCGGGATTCCGCAGCCGTTATCCGTTACACGGATATAGTTTCTGCCGCCTTCTCTGATTTCTATAGTTACGGCAGTTGCTCCGGCATCCAGCGAATTTTCCACAAGTTCCTTAACTATTGATACCGGTCTGTCAATTACCTCACCTGCAGCAATTTTGTTTGCTATATTTTTATCTAATAATTTAATCATAGTATAATTGTAGCAAATCACCTCACTTTGTCACCATCCAATCAACCCCTAAACAAATGATTTAAGCTCCTCCAGAAGTTTCAGCGCTTCCGATGGTGTGGTGTCCATCAGATCAAGTTCCCTCAGCTTTGTCAGTACGGCATTGGGTGCCGAATCAAAAAGAGAAAGCTGCATTTCTGTCTGAAGAGTATCGCTGTCCGGAGAATCTGCAAGTCCGGTCTCGCTTAGAGCCATAAGATTGTGTTCCTTCTTTTCATTCAGTGAATCCAGATGTATGCGGGCGTTTTCCAACAGCTCAGCAGGAGCGCCGGCAAGCTTTGCAACATGTATGCCGTAGGATCTGCTGGCGCTTCCCTCAACTATTTTATGAAGAAAAACTATATCTCCCTTATCTTCTGACACATCGACATTCAGATTTCTAACGCCCTCCAGGGTCTCCTCGAGAACGGTCATTTCGTGATAGTGAGTGGCAAAGAGAGTGCGCATCCTGCGGGACGGCTTGCAGATAAATTCAGCAGCGGCCCATGCTATGGACAGTCCGTCATAGGTGCTCGTTCCTCTGCCTATTTCATCCAGTATTATCAGCGATTTGGAACTTGCCGTATTCAGAATATATGCAAGCTCACTCATCTCCACAAAGAATGTACTCTGACCCTGCGCCAGATTGTCAGAGGCTCCTATCCTCGTAAATATCCTGTCGCAAATGCCTATCCGGGCATTGTCGGCAGGCACGAAACAGCCCGCTTGAGCCATAAGTACGATGAGAGCCGTCTGCCGCATATATGTGGACTTGCCGGACATGTTAGGTCCGGTAATCACAAGCAGATTGGATCCGCTTCGATCTATATATGTATCATTGTTTACGAATAATCCATCCCTGATAGTCTGTTCAATCACAGGGTGTCGCCCCTTTTCTATTGAAATGATGTCATCCTCATCTACCGAAGGTTTGACATATGCATTTCTCTCCGAAACCTGTGCGAAGGATACCAGAACATCCAGTTCCGCTATGGCTCGTGAAGTGCTCTGGATTTCACTTATGAAAGACTGAAGGTGCTCCCTCATCCCGGTGAAGAGCTCATATTCCATCCTGTTTATTTCCGCCTCCGCATTGAGAACCAGCCTCTCCGTTTCCTTAAGCTGAGGGGTAATGAAGCGTTCACAGTTTGCCAGCGTCTGCTTTCTGATATAATCTTCGGGAATCAGCTCGTAATATGATTTTGTCACCTCCAGATAATACCCGAAAACCTTGTTGAAACCCACCTTGAGGTTTTTTATTCCTGTTCTTTCTCTTTCAGAAGCCTCCAGAGAAGCTATCCAGCTCCGGGCATCTGCAATTGAAGCCTTGAGATCATCCAGCTCTTCCGAGTATCCCGGTCTTATCAGCCCACCCTCCTTAACCGT
>JAUMVF010000068.1 GCA_030530305.1 Bacillota bacterium | reverse complement strand
CAGTGGGACGGAACGGCAAATGAAAGCAACTACACTGTAAAAGATACTACAGGAACGCTTAATGTAGACAGGAGGAATGTAAGAGTAGACATCACCGGTGAGAGAAACACTGCTCAGTATGACGGATACAGACATTCCGCTCACGGCTACACCGTTGACATCAGCGACGAGCTTTATGAGGAAAAGGACTTCACCTTCTCCGGAAAGGCGGCTGCGTCGAGAACTGAAGAAGGTACCACCCAGATGGGACTTTCTGTAAAACAGTTTGCTAATATAAACGACAACTTCAAGGCCGTGTTCAAGGTTGCGGACGGATATGTAACCGTACTTCCTGTGGATGAGACTGTTCCAGAAGATGGAAACAGAGAATCCAATATAGGTGAACCGGAAGATACACAGCAGGCAGGCACGGGCGGTCAGAACGGTTCCGGCAGCGGAGACACACTGACAGGACTGTCCGAAGTTCCGCAGAACACACCGCCGATGGCAGTCATCGAACCAGTTGAGGATGACGGTCCGGTTGTCATCGACGATAACACCACTCCGTTCGCGGACAGAGACGCATGGGCCCTGTTCAACCTGATACTCGCTGTTATAGCAGTAGTAATGAGCATCTACATGCTGATCGTATTCAGAAGAAGAAAGGATGAAGAAGATCAGACAGTCGGATACGGCGATGCAGACAGGACCGGAAGCGATGAAGAAAACGATGGACGCAGAAACAGAAGATTCAGATTCTTCAGCATCATCCCTGCAGTATGCGCTGTAGTAGCGTTCATACTCACGGAGGATATGACCAAGGTAATGCAGCTGAACGATAAGTGGACGCCTCTCATGGCAGTGATCACTATCGTACAGATGGTAGTATTCCTCGTTTGTCAGGGCAGAAACGATGATGATAAAAAAGATGAACATACGGCTGCGGACCGGAGATAAGACTGTGTGAAAAAACAGCATTTTAAAAGCTGCCATCTCTAAGACAGAGATGGCGGCTTTTTGCATTCAGGCCATTCCGGAGCCATGCCCGCAGGGAATCAAAATGGAGAAAGCCGGAAGTCCTGTCCGGTAAGTCAAAAAAGCTTGGAAAACTATGTAAAACTATAGAGTTTGACATGGTAAATGAGATATAATTACATTAGGTATGTGTTAAATAAATCAGGATCAGAAAAAGTACTGACCGGCGGAGAAGATATATGCGTAAAATCGTAAGTATATCTCTTCTGTTCATCATGCTGATCGGGGCAGTGATCATGACAGGATGCGGCGATTCCGGAGGAGCCGGAGATCAAAGCGGATCGAAAGATTCAGGAGGTTCGGGCAAGCACTATAAAGTACCTGCCTTCAAGAGTTCCGCGTTCCATGAGAGCAAAGCCCAGGGTCAGGGCGGAGTGCTCCTTGATCTGTCAAGCGGATCAAAGGGTTACGTAGCTCTATCTGTGAAATCAGACTCACGTATCAAATTCCAGGTGTGCAAGGGAAGTGATACCTACACCTATGATGTGGAGTCGGACGGATCGCCTTCCATATTCCCTCTGCAGATGGGAAGCGGAACGTATACGTTCAAGGTAATGAGGAATATAAGCGGCAGCAAGTACACTCAGGAGTATGAGACTTCCGAAAGTATAAAGCTGAAGGGCAAATTCCAGCCATTCCTCAGACCCAGCGATTACACAGATTACAGTAAAAAATCCGAGTGCGTGAAAAAAGCAGGAGAGATAGCAAAACAGTCAGAAACAAGCATGGATGTAGTTTCGGGAGTATTCGACTACATCTGTGACACAGTAACATATGACGAGGAGAAGGCTAAGACGGTGCAATCCGGCTACCTTCCCGATCCGGACGAAACCATGAGTACGGGCAAGGGTATATGTTTCGATTATGCTTCACTGGCTGCGGCCGTGCTGAGAAGCCAGGGAATACCCACCAAGATCGTATTCGGATATGTCTCACCGGATGGACTGTATCACGCGTAGAACATGTTTTACACGAAAGAGACCGGCTGGGTCACCGCAGATTACGAAGTCGATAAAAACAGCTGGAACAGAATAGATACCACCTTTTCATCGAACGGAACGGACAACGAGTTCATAGGTGATGGAAGCAATTACACAGATGTATATTTCTATTGATTGGAGAAAACAATGAGCGGAAAAAAGAAACTGGACAATATGGGCGTGAGCGCATTTTGCGAAAGTATGGGAATGATGGCAAGAGCCGGCATACAGACGGATGAAGCCATATCTCTTCTCAGTTCGAGCTCGCAGACAGAAGGCGTGCTGGGCTCGGCCCTGGTACAGATGAACAAAATGGTTGAAGAAGGCAGTACCCTGGCGGACGCCATGAAGGATTAGGGAATATTTACTGAATACGCTATCCAGATGGTCGACGCGGGGGAAAATTCAGGAAGACTGGAGGATATTCTGTTCAGGCTGTCAGAATAATACGCAGAGCAGAAGACCATAGCGGAAAAAATCAAGTCAGCCATAACTTATCCGGCAGCCATGCTCCTGATGATAATCGCGGTGCTGATCATAATGCTGACCATGGTGCTCCCGGCATTTTCGGATGTATACGATAACCTTACGGGAAGTCTGGCGTCATCTACATACAGCTACATCAGATGGGCTTACGGGTTCTCGTGGGTAGCGCTGATCATAATGGTAGTGCTCGCCGTACTGTTGCTGGCGGGAAGCCTTCTCTGGAAGAGCGGCAGGAAAGGAACTGTGGAAAAGGCTATCAGGAAGATACCTATCTGCGCATCCATCCTCGACAGCATGGGACTCTTCAGATTCACATCAGCCCTTGAGACTTATCTGGCCAGCGGCGAGATGCAGGATATGGCGGTTGCCAACAGTCTGCCCATGACTGACTGCGTCCAGGTGGAGGAAAAGATAAAGAAGAGCATGGATCAGATGCAGGAAGGCCACAGTTTCGCACAGGCTTCATACAACGAAGAGCTTTTTGAACCGGTCTACGGCAGGATGCTCCTGGCCGGAGAACGGAGCGGCGACATGGAATCAGTACTTAAGAGGCTGACCAGACTTTTAAGCGAAAACTGCACTGCAAAGGTAGGCAAGCTGGTGGACACAGTGGACCCGCTTCTTTCGGGGATACTGATGGTGACAGTCGGCCTTTCGCTTCTCAGTGTAATGATACCGCTCATCGGCATGATGAATTCAATCGGCTGAGGATCTTTAAGGATATGGGAAAGATACGGGCCGCAGGTCCGGTATCATATCAGATCAGGCAGGTAAGTTTATGATGTATTCTGACAGGAAAAAAAGCAGAGTCCCTTTGATCGTGTGCATAGCGCTTGCAGCGGTCATTGTAGTGCTCGTTGCCCTGTGGGCGTTCAAAGTCCCGTCAAAAGATATACAGGAAGATACTGCGGAGGCAGTAAGGAGCGCGGTTGAAAGATGCGCTCTGCAGTGCTATGTGGTCGAAGGCGTATATCCGCCGGACCTGAGATATCTTCAGGACAATTACGGTCTGCAGGTGAACACAAGGGATTTTTATATCACATATAACGCGTTTTCGGAAAATCTGCCGCCGGAAGTGACAGTTTCCGGACATAAGAGATAGCGGGGAGGTAACTCATTTGAACAACGGGAAATCATCGACCGGGTTTTATACGATGGGAATACTGGCGCTCTTCATGGCAGGGTTCCTCCTTATAGTCATCTTCGGAGCTAATATATATAAGGGGACGGTGGAGACCCAGGACGCCAATAATAACACGAGGGCCATACTCTCGTGCATTTCGTCGTTCTCAAAAAGCCAGGATCCGGGGCACATCAAAGTGGCGTCGGACAATAAGCTGGGAGCTGTGCTCATAGTCGAGGACGGCGATACAGGTTACGCCCAGAAAGTATACGGATATAAGGGCAATCTGGTCCAGGAATACAGCAAAGAGGACAGCGCTCTCTTCCCGGAAGAGGCGCAGGTGATCGGAAAGACAGATACTTTCACGATAGAGGAAAAATCAGCCGGCATGATCGCGGTGGACACAGACGCGGGGCAGGTGCTGCTGCACACTGGTGAAAAGGAGGCGGGTGGACGATGAAAGAAAAAGGACACAATACAGCCTTCTATATCGAGACACTGGTGATGATCATTATTTTCGTCGTGATAATACTGGTGCTCACCAAAGTATTCGCTATGGCGAAGATCGACAGTACACAGGCCCAGAGGCTTACCGACGCTGTAAGTCTGGCCCAGAACACGGCTGAAACTGTTCAGGCGTCAGACAGCAGACATGAGCTTCTCACCCTTCTGGATGAAGGCGGCACTGCGAAGATCACAGATGGAAAAGTGATCGCGCTTTACAATAAAGAAAAGAAACCGGATAAAAACGGCGTATATAAAGTAACAGTGACATGGAAACCGGAAAAGACAAAACAGGGTAGATTCGTTTCCAGTAATATAAAGGTCTTCTACAAAGACGCTAAGAAGGCCTCATATTCCATGAAAACAGAAGTATACGTGAAAGGAGGCAGAAGATGAAAAGCACACCTGTAAGACTCGGCCCTCTTGCGCTGCTCATGACAGTGATAAGCATCTGCCTCACAATACTTTCCATACTCACACTTACTACGGCAGGGGCAGATCTGAGACTGGCTGAAAAGTATGCTGATTCAGCCGAGACGAAATACGCTCTGGAGGCGCAGGGACAGGAGTTCCTCAGAGACACAGACGACGCTCTGGCAGACGGAAGGGACCCGGCTTCCCTTGACGGCGTAAAAAGGAGCGGCAACGGCTACACCAGGGAGATAAAAAAGGACGGATACACTCTTACAGTTTCCTTCACTGCTGAAGGCGGCTCATATGAGATCACCGACTGGAAACTGACGAAAGAGTGGGAAGAGAATACAGATATAAACGTATGGAGCGGAAACTGACGCGCAGGATAAGGCGCGCGCGGGAACCGGCAGCCGGGACCGGCGCGGTATAAAGCGGAACCGGAGGAAAACGGAGGCAGATATGGATATTCAGGAGATTCTGAGAAAAGCAATGGACGAGGAGACCTCGGATATTTTCATGATACCGGGACTTCAGATCACTTTTAAATGCCACGGCGAACAGAAGAGACTTGAAGGAGATAAACTGACCATTGAGGATATAACAGATCTGGTAGAGCAGATCTATCAGATAAGCGGAAGAGCAAGAGACAATCTGGACAAGGGCCTGGATGACGACTTTTCATTTTCAATGAGAGATCTGGGACGTTTCAGAGTCAACGCTTTCAGACAGAGGGGTTCCCTTGCGGCGGTAATCAGGGTCATCAGATTCGGACTTCCCGATCCTGAAAAGATGGGCATCCCGGAAAGCGTTCTTTCCCTGGTCAATAACAAGAAAGGTCTCGTACTCATAACCGGCGCTGCCGGAACAGGTAAGAGCACCACGCTGGCATGTATGATAGACAGGATAAACAATACCAGAGACGGTCACATAATCACCATGGAAGACCCTATCGAATTCATACACCGGCATAATAAATCCATAGTAACCCAGAGAGAGATATCCATCGATACGCCAAGCTATCTGGATTCTCTGCGCTCAGCGCTCCGTGAGAGTCCGGACGTTATCCTGCTGGGAGAGATGAGAGATTTCGATACTATATCCGCAGCCATTACGGCTGCCGAGACAGGCGTACTGCTTCTCAGCACACTGCACACCAACAGCGCGGCCAACACCATAAACCGTATAATCGACGTATTCCCTGCCAATCAGCAGCAGCAGGTGAAGATCCAGCTGGCCCAGATACTGCAGGGCGTTGTATGCCAGCAACTGGTACCTAAAGAAGGCGGCGGACTCGTGCCGGTGTTCGAGATAATGAAATCCACTCCCGCGATACAGAACATGATAAGAGAGGGCAAGCTGCATCAGCTGGATTCAGCTATGCAGGCAGCTTCAGCAGACGGCATGTGCACAATGGACGGCAGCCTTCTCGATCTGTACAAGCAGGGAATAATAAGTAAAGAGACAGCGCTTATTTCATGCGTGCACTATGAGAACATGGTTAAGCGGCTGGGGTGACCTGACCGCAAAAGGAGAATATACCAATGACTGACAGCGTTTGCAGGAGACCTGTTACCATGAAGATAACAGGCACCATATTTGATGAGGACAGGAAAGAAGAAAATCTCCAGCTGATCACAGAGGGGGATCTCTACCGGAAAGGTGACAGCCTGTATCTCATATATGATGAAGGTGAAATGGAAGGTTTTACCGGATGCAAGATCCGTCTCAAGGTGAAGGATGACGTGGTCAAAATGAAAAGATTCGGTGAAAGGATCGCCGTTGACACAGAGATAAGCTTTGAAAAAGGAAAGCGTTTCACCGGGTTTTACGATACCCCGATGGGTCCCATCGAGATGGAAGTGCTGACTAATGATATAAAGAATTCACTGGCGTTCGATACGCCGGGCAGCATCAATATAGACTATGTGATAAGCCTGAAGGGGCTTTTTACAGAAGCGAGGAACAGACTTGACATACAGGTCATGTAGATAAACGGAAGACCACGGACGCCCGGGATGCCGGGCGCGCAGGAGGATGAGATGAGTAAAAAAACAGCTAAAGTAGTCGCGATACTTATCTGTATAGCGATGGTCGCCACGGCAGTAGCCGGCGCGATAGCATTTCTGTAAATCGATCCATTTATACACGCAAGGGAGGGAAACATGCGAAAGATAGGTTTTGATGCTGAAAAGTATATCGAGGAACAGTCAAGATATATCCGGGAAAGAATAAACAGCGGCAACAGCGAGAGGCTTTACCTTGAGTTCGGAGGCAAGCTGGTCCAGGACAAACACGCTATGAGAGTTCTGCCGGGTTTTGACGAGAACGCCAAGATCAAACTGCTCCAGAGGCTGAAGGATCACGCGGAGATCATCATGTGCATCTACGCCGGAGATATCACTACAAGCAAGACCAGACAGGACTTCGGTATCACATACGACCTGGAAGTGCTGAGACTTCTCGATATTTTCAGGAGATACGACCTTGAAATAAACAGCGTAGTCGTTACCAGATATCAGGATGAACCTGCGGTGAACATGTTCATCAACAAGCTGGAGCGCCGCGGCATCAGAACATATAAGCATACATTCACAAAGGGATATCCCACAGACGTGGATACCATCGTAAGTGAAGAAGGATACGGAGCAAATCCGTATATAGAAGTTTCCAAGCCTCTGGTAGTCGTGACCGGCCCGGGCGGCGGAAGCGGTAAACTGGCCACATGCCTTTCACAGCTTTATCATGACAATAAAAGAGGCGTGAAGGTAAGATACGCTAAATTCGAAACCTTCCCGATCTGGAACCTCCCTCTCAAACATCCGGTGAACGTAGCCTATGAAGCGGCTACCGCCGATCTGAAAGACGTGAACATGATTGACTCATTCCACCTGGAAGCCTACGGCGTGCAGGCGGTCAACTACAACAGGGACCTTGAGGTGTTCCCGGTAGTCAAGAGGATCATCGAGAAGATCACGGGAACGGAATCCGAATACAAGAGCCCTACCGACATGGGCGTCAACAGAGCGGGTTTTTCCATAATCGATGATGAAGTAGTCAAGGAAGCTTCATATCAGGAGATCATCAGAAGATATCTCATCGCTCTCGTAGACTACAAGAAAGGAAAGATAAGCGAAGCCAGTCTGGAGCGTTCAAAGCTTCTCATGGACGAATGCGATCTGAAAGTTGAAGACAGGGCTGTAGTTGAGCCGGCGAGAAACTACGCTGAGGAAAAGAGAGTCAGCGACGGTGATCACTATGAGAACGTGGTCGTAATGGCCATGGAACTGCCGGACGGACGGATAGTGACAGGAAGAAGTTCCAGAAGGATGGTAGCGGCGGCTGCCAATATCCTGAACGCCATAAAAATGCTTTCGGGCCTGAACGACAACATCGACCTGATCTCAAGACAGGTGCTCGCGGATATACAGAACCTGAAAGTGGACATACTCCAGAACGACAGGACCAGCCTTAACTGCGAAGAGATACTCAACGCGCTGACGATCTCAGCGGCGACCAACCCGTCAGCCAAGGCGGCCCTTGATAAGATAAAAGAACTGAGAGGATGCAGGGCCCACTGTACGGCCATACTCAGTGAAAGAGACGAGCAGACCCTCCGCGGTCTGGGCATCGACGTGACCTGTGATCCTGAATATATAACCACAAACCTTTACTTCGGATAAGGAAAGACATCCGGCGCGCAGCCGGCGCGGCGCAGGCAGGCCGCGTAAGGGAACAGAAAAGGGAAGGAAATATGTACGGACAGTTTGCGGTCCTGTTCGGGATGCTCGGCACAGGGTATCTCCTGAGACGGTTCAACTTCATAGATGACAAGATGAATCACGGACTGAACAAGTTCATCGTGTATTTCGCTTACCCGTGCCTGATCGCCCAGGAGATAGGATCACTTAAGATGACCGCGTCACTGGCTCTGGAATTTCTGCTGATGCTGGGCGCGTCTCTTGTGTGTTTTGCCATATACTGCGCGTGGGCGTTCCTCTACGGAAAAGCGAGGAAGTTCCCAAGAGACATATCCGGAGTCGCGGAGTTCGCAATGGTAAGTCCCAATAACGGATTCATGGGATTTTCCATAGCCTCGGTGTTTTTCGGATCTGAAGCTTTCTTCCTGATGATAGCCCACAGCTCGGCTCTGAATTTCCTGTTTTTCTCATACGGGCTTTATCTGCTCCACAGGGACAGGGGCGAGCCGAAGAAGAAAATAACCGCGGGCCATTTCTTTGCCGTGATCGGCAAAGTGCTCATCAACCCCAATATCGTAGCTCTGGCCCTGGGATTCATCATAAGCGTTTCCGGATGGCGGTTTTCCGGCGTTGTCGGCGAAACCATAGAGACTTATCTGGGTTATATGGGGCGGGTGGCAACGCCTATGGCAATGGTGTTCATAGGATCCACACTTACAAAATGCCACATCAAGGATATCCTGAAGAAACGGGTGGTATGGGAAAGCTCGCTCAATAAGCTTATCCTGCTGCCTGCTCTGACGGTCCTTATGGTGTACTGGCTGCCTATGGCGCCCATGGTGAAAGCCATGCTGGTACTGGGTACAAGTTTCCCGCAGGCCGCGACCGTGTGCATGCTTGCGGAGCAGGAAAACAACAATAAAGAACTGGCCACCATGATCATGTTCGAGACAACGGTGCTCTCAGTGATCACTCTGCCGGTGGCGATAGAGGTAATAAACTGGCTGATACTTTGATTCGCGAAAGGAGAATCACAATGGATTTTAAAGTTGATTTGTCCAATACAGGAATAACTGCAGACGAGATCAAAGAACACAAAGACGAGGCCGCGTCCATTATGGAAGCGCTGTGGTCGGGGAGGATGGACCTTTCCGGCTGGGTAAAACTCCCTCTGTATTTTGAGCAGAGAAAAATGAGGAATATCGTGGAAACGGCCGAAAAGATAAAGAAACAGTGTGATACTCTCGTGGTCATCGGCATCGGCGGCTCTTATCTGGGAGCGAAGGCGGTCATTGACGCAATGGGCGGCTCGGGAAATCTCAAAGCTGACGGCGTTGAAGTCGTGTTCGCGGGAACGAACCTTTCACCGTTCTATCATCTGGAGCTCATACAGAAACTTCAGGGCAAAGACATATGCCTCTGTGTTGTTTCCAAGTCCGGCTCCACCACGGAGACAGAGGCGGTCTATCATATATTCAAGCGCCTGATGATCGAAAAATACGATAAAGCGTACAAAGAAAGA
>JAUMVF010000002.1:39247-49230 GCA_030530305.1 Bacillota bacterium | reverse complement strand
TGCCCCTGTGACCTTCATGTTTTCGACCCTGACCTCTGTCACTACGAGAAAATAGCGGTCGTCGGCTTCTATGAGTGATTCGCATAGGTAAACGCCTTTATCCTTCTGGTCGATGGTGTTCTTGCACAGAGTCGCGGCCGGATATTCGGGATAGATGTCGGTAAGATCCTCTGTTTCGGACAGATATTCTGCGGCGGGCAGATCTTTCCCGAAACAGCGCATCACAAAGTAGTTGATAAGCTGCCATTCGTTTTGAAGTTCCACACATTGAAGATCCATCAGACGGCGGAGTTCTGTTTCAGTCATTTCAGGAAGATCATTATCAAGCAGCGCTGCGTATTCATCTCTTCCGGACGGCAGATCAAGGCCGTGTTTTTCATTGAACGCAGCGTATTCCCTGAGCAGGACGGATGCCTCTTTGAAAGATATCTCAACTTTGGTACCGCCGAGACCTCCGAACAGGGACGACTCTGTTTTCTTTACTGCTTCACTGCTGTCACCTCTGAAACTGACGTATGTATCAAATCCGTATTCTTCCGCGTCAAGGTGGAAAAACTGATGCCAGTCTTTCTGATGATCATCAGGATCTGGCCTGTAATGCACATAAAGACCCACGACTCCCATGAGCCGTGTATCGGTGACATACGCATATCTGAAATCATTTTCCCGGGGCCCGGAAACGGACGCGAGACCGCCTTTCAGGACGGTAAGTACAGGCTTTGACAAATCCCGATGACCTTCCTTTCTTTTGCTGCGGGAGGTATTGCCGGCAAGGCCGCACCCCACACTGGAAAAGTATACATCACATGGCTCAAAAAACAAGTGCAGAAGGGGTATCAGCACGATGAAAAACCGGTATGTAAAAGGGGACCTTTAAAACGGGTAATAATATGTAAGGAAGAGTGCCCGAACACTTGAATTATACAGGTGCTTATTATATAATATTGCGCAGAAAATGCACAAATGGGCCTTTTCTCACGAGAGGGGCTCTTATTGATTGATAAAAGGAGTGCAAATATGTTTTGCCCGTGAGGGCAGACGGAAAACAGGAGAAGGAGAAAATGAAAAAATTATTCACATCAGAATCCGTTACAGAGGGACATCCTGATAAGATCTGTGACCAGATATCGGACGCCGTACTTGACGCCATCCTGGAGCAGGATCCTCAGGGCCGTGTCGCCTGCGAGTGCACAGTCAACACCGGCTATGCAATGATCATGGGCGAGATAACCACAAAAAGCCATATCGACATAACACAGATAGCCAGGGACGTTATCTGCGGGATAGGATACGATAACGGCGAATACGGATACGATGGTAATACCTGCGCGATACTGCAGTCCATAGACAAACAGTCAGGCGATATCGCCATGGGAGTAGACAAGCTTGGTGCAGGCGACCAGGGTATGATGTTCGGCTACGCGTGTGATGAGACACCTGAACTGATGCCTATGCCGATAGCAATGGCTCACAAACTGTCCAGAAAACTGACTGAAGTGAGAAAGAACGGAACTCTCACATATCTGAGACCAGATGGTAAGACACAGGTAACAGTCGAATACGACGGTGATAAAGTAAAGAGAATAGACACAGTGCTCATTTCAACACAGCATGATCCTGATGTTACACAGGATCAGATCAAAGCTGATCTGATCGAGCACGTTATAAAACCGGTGATCCCGGCAGATCTGCTTGACGGGGATACCAAGTACTTCGTAAATCCGACAGGAAGGTTCGTTATTGGAGGACCGAATGGTGACTCCGGGCTCACAGGAAGAAAGATAATCGTTGATACATACGGCGGATACGCAAGACACGGCGGCGGCGCTTTCAGCGGCAAGGATCCTACAAAGGTTGACCGTTCTGCCGCGTATGCAGCCCGTTACGTTGCTAAGAACATCGTAGCTGCCGGGCTTGCTTCCAAATGTGAGATACAGCTTGCTTACGCCATTGGCGTAGCTGAGCCGGTATCCATTATGGTAGATACTTTCGGCACAGGTAAGATCGCAGACGAAAAACTCGCGGAAATCACTGCGAAACTGTTCGACCTTACTCCTGCAGGCATCATTTTCACATTGGATCTGAGAAGACCTATCTACAAACAGGTAGCGGCCTACGGGCATTTTGGAAGAACTGACATAGATCTCCCTTGGGAGAAGACTGACAGAGTAGAAGATTTCAAGAAGGAGGCAGGCATCTGATGGGACTCAGAGTTGCAAAGTTCGGCGGATCATCCGTTGCTGATGCCATCCAGATAGAAAAAATAAAAGACATCATCATGAGCAGCGAAGACAGACGTTACATCGTCGTATCTGCTCCGGGTAAAAGATTTGATGATGACGCTAAGATCACAGACCTTCTGTATCTCTGCAAGACGCACATGGAGCA
Organism: Bacillota bacterium; assembly: GCA_030530305.1. GTDB lineage: Bacteria > Bacillota > Clostridia > Peptostreptococcales > Anaerovoracaceae > RGIG7111. The sequence goes on along the minus strand of JAUMVF010000002.1, from coordinate 46,842 downwards.
CAAACTGCCATACCAGCAGCTGTTCCAGGTAATCTGCGACAGATACATGGCCGTGGAAGTCAATCTGGGCACGACTGTGGATCTTAAGAGCGAGTTCAAGAAGATCGAGCACGATATGAATGAGGGCGCAAGCGCTGACTACGTGGCCAGCCGAGGCGAATACCTCAATGCGATGATGATTGCTTCATATCTGGGATATGATTTCGTTGATTCTGCCGAAATGGTCAAATTCAACGAAAAAGGCAAGCTGGATGCGGACGCTACAAACGAATGTATAAGGAAGGTCCTGAGCAAACATAAAAGGGCTGTGATACCGGGATTTTACGGTTCAAAGGCTGACGGGAGCATAAAGACTTTCTCAAGAGGCGGTTCGGATGTGACTGGCTCGCTGATAGCCAGAGCCATGGGAGCGGACGTATACGAAAACTGGACAGACGTGTCAGGTTTCCTCGTAGCCGATCCGAGGATCGTAGACGACCCGAAGCCAATAAGCACCATCTCGTACAAAGAACTGAGAGAGCTTTCATACATGGGCGCAAGCGTGCTTCACGAAGACGCCATACACCCTGCCAGGGTGGCAAATATCCCGATCAATATCAGGAACACCAATAGACCTGAAGATGAAGGCACGATGATAACAGCGGAGCCTTCACTGGAAGACGGCAGAATAATAACGGGTATCGCTGGAAGCAAAGACTTTACGGCAATAACCATATACAAGAGCATGCTCAATGATGAGCGTGGTTTTGTCAGAAGACTTTCAAGCGTACTTGAAGATCTGAATATACCGATCGAACATATGCCAAGCGGGATCGATACGCTTTCTGTCGTGCTGACCAACAAATCCATAGACGGAAGGCTGGATGAGATACTGGATTCATTCCAGAAGCAGCTTGATCCGGATAATATGGATGTAGCAGACGATTTGGCGCTTATAGCAACGGTTGGTTCCGGAATGAGCTATAGACCGGGTGTATCGGCAAAACTTTTCACCGCGCTGGCTGATGCCGGGGTCAATATCAGAATGATCGACCAGGGGTCCAGCGAAATGAATATAATCGTCGGCGTTCAGAATCAGGATTTCGAAAAATCCATCAAGGCTATTTATGACGCCTTTGAAGGATAGTAATAGACGATTCGGCAAAAGACTAGATGGGGAATTAGCAAATGTCAGCAAACGTATTAAGAAACATCAAAGAGAACAGGATGAAAGCAGCGAAAGTGCTGCTGTCTGTACTGATAGTCGTCGTAATGACGGTGACTGTGCTTGCCTGCATAGGTTACAGAGCAGAAGACGCCAGTGCCAGCAGTGGGAAATACTGGCTTAAGGTCAACAGACTGGCAAATGTGGTAACTGCCTACAAGTATAAAGACGGCAAGTATGTTCCGTACAGAGCAATGCTCTGTTCATCCGGCGGACCAAATACCCCGAAAGGTACTTTCCATACTCTGAAAAAGTACAGATGGAAGGTGCTGATGGGACCTGTATACGGCCAGTACAATACGAGAATATACAAGCACTACCTTTTCCATTCAGTATGGTATTTCAACAACCATAATAAAGCGACGTGCACTACTCAGGAATACAACCTTCTGGGACACAGCAGATCCCACGGATGCGTCAGGCTTTCAGTTATGGACGCCAAGTGGATATATGAAAACTGCAAACTTGGCACGAAAGTAACTGTATATGAAAGCCGCAATCCAGGTCCTCTCGGCAAACCTAAGGGATTCAAGATCTACGGCGGTATGGCCTGGGACCCGACAGATCCGGACCCAGACAATCCGGACTTCAGACTGCGCAAGCCTGTGATCACCATAAGCAAGAAAAAGGCTAAGTCTATCGAGTACGGAAAGACATATCACAAACTGAGAGGCGTGAGAGCAAAGGATGTGAACGCGTATCAGGATCTTACGGACTGGGTGAAGGTGTCTAAGGTAAGAAAACGTGTTGACGGCAAATGGGTGAAGGCGAAATTCTCCACAAAGTCTGTTGGCAAATACAAGATCACATACTCCTGCCATTACAAATACTGCAGAGGCACAGCAAAAAAGAGTTTCATTGTAAGAGTCAAAGACTCGTCTAAACCGGTTCTGAAGACATCGGGGGACAGAACCGTGAGGTTTGGCGCAAAGAACGCCCTTTACAAAGTCACAGCCAGAGTAAAAAGCGGAAGCAGGACCAAGGCTATAAAGACCAGGATCTACAGCCCGTCAGGCAAAGTGCTGGACAAATCATACTCCAGGGCTAAGGCGTTTGAATTCAAGAGACAGGGCACATACAAGATCAGATACAAAGTCAGGTCTGTAAGCAAACCGTATAAATACACGACCGAAACGATACGCGTGAAATGCTGGCGCGACGCAAGGATAAATGTAGACAAGAAAAACATACACATTTATGACACTGATACAGTCGCAAAGGCTATAACCAAGATACGCAATAAAACACGTATAACCGACAAGAAGGACATCGTATACTATGCGACAAAGGCAATAATAACACTCGATAAAAAGGCTTCGTTTGAAGTCGGATCCAGCATTACAGCAACGCTGAAATGGGACGGCGCCAACGGCAAGCGTGTAGTGAAAAAAGTAACTTTCACGATCGAGGCTTCAACGCCGCCTGCTCCGGATGATACCGGCGGTGACAGCGGGAATGGCGTACAGCCCTGAGAAATACCGAGAATAAGATAGAAAAAACAGGCATGCACACGAAGGCTCCGGCTTTCGTGTGCTTTCCGCAAAAAGCATAAAGCGGGGAAAGGGATAGATGGAATCTGATCTTCCGATAATGATAATCGCAATAGTGGTGCTGGTGATCCTGTCAGCCTGCTTCTCGGCGTCTGAGACTGCGTTCACTTCGGTGAACAGGATCAGGATCAAGAACATGGCAGGTGAAGGGGACAAGAGGGCCCAGCTGGTACTCAGACTTGTCGACAACTACGACAAACTCCTGACCACTATCCTCATAGGAAATAACATCGTCAATATAGCCATGACAGCCATAGCGACGGTTCTGTTCATCGATCTTTACGGGAAATACGGCGCCACTGTGGCCACTGTCGTTATTACTCTGGTGGTTCTTGTTTTCGGCGAGATATCTCCCAAGAGCCTTGCCAAAGAATCAGCGGAAAAATTCGCTTTAAGGATCGCTCCGCTCATGCAGGCATTCACCGTCGTGCTGACGCCGGTCAATTTCATTTTCACAGGATGGAAGAAACTGCTGACAAAGATATTCCGCATGGAGGATACCCGTAATTTCACTGAAGATGAACTGATAACCATAGTCGAGGAAGCGGAGACTGAAGGAAGCATAGATAACGAGCAGAGCGAGCTCATACAGAACGCTATAGAATTCAACGATCTTACGGCCCAGGAGGTAATGACGCCCAGAGTGGACATTACTGCCGTGGATCTTGAAGAATACAAAGAAGAGGAAGTAGCTGAACTGTTCAGAAAGACAGGCTACTCCAGAATGCCCGTATATGAACACGATCTGGACAACATATCGGGAATAATAAACCAGAAGGACTTTCATAACTGTATCTTCGGCACGGGAAGAGATATTTCCGACATCGTAAAACCTGTGGTATTCGTTGCCGAATCAATGAAGATAGCGCTGCTGCTCAGAAAGATGCAGCAGATCAAGACACACATGGCTGTCATCGTGGACGAATACGGCGGCACCGAAGGTATAGTAACTATGGAGGACATAGTAGAAGAACTGGTCGGTGAGATATATGACGAACATGACGCAGTGGTTTCCCAGGAGATCATACCCCTGCAGAACGGAAGCTACAGAGTCATGGGCAGCGCCAATATGAGCAAGATACTGGACTATTTCGGAATCGATGAAGAACTGGACGTGGTCACAGCCAACGGCTGGGCAGCCATGTGCCTGGATAAGATCCCGGAGATAGGCGACCGGTTCGAGGAACAATTCGGGAGCATGCTCCTGAAGGGAAGAATAACCCGCGCAGGGGAGAGAAAAGCGACAGAAATGAACCTCATCGTTGAGGAAGTTGACGATGAAGATGAATGATAAGACGGGGATAAAAGATTTCGCGCGCAAGGGGGAATAAAGCGAATGAGCGTACTGGAGAAAATATTTGGCGATCTCAACGCCAAAGAAGTTAAAAAAATCGATAAAATAGCCGATCAGGTAGAAGCGTACGACGAGGCCATGCAGGCCCTGACCGACGAGGAACTGAGAGCAAAGACCGGTGAATTCAAGGCAAGACTTGCTGAAGGCGAGACCCTGGACGACCTGCTCCCGGAAGCTTTCGCGGTGTGCCGTGAGGCTGCCTGGAGAAGCGTGGGGATGAAACACTTCCACGTGCAGATCATCGGCGGCATCGTGCTCCACCAGGGCAGGATAGCCGAGATGAAGACAGGTGAAGGTAAGACTCTCGTGGCAACACTGCCGGTATATCTGAATGCGCTGGAAGGAAAGGGCGTACACGTAGTAACGGTCAATGACTATCTGGCTAAGCGTGACTGCGAATGGATGGGGAAGATATATACCTTCCTCGGCATGACTGTCGGCTGCGTTATCCATGAAGTCGAAGGTGAAGACAGAAAAGCCGCCTACCGGGCGGATATCACCTACGGCACCAATAACGAGTTCGGTTTTGACTATCTGAGAGACAACATGGTCATTTACGAAGAAGATATGTCCCAGCGGGAACTGAACTTCGCCATCGTCGACGAGGTGGACTCCATACTCATAGACGAGGCCAGGACGCCGCTGATCATTTCAGGCCGGGGGGATGAATCCACCGACCTGTACAAGAAGGCTGACCGCTTCGTAAAAGGATTGAAAATAGAACAGGATTACACTCTGGAAGAGAAGGACAAGCAGGTCGCTCTGAACGAGCAGGGTGTTGAAAAATGTGAAGCTTACTTTGGCATCGACAACTTCTCGGATCCTGAGAACATGGAAATAAACCACCACGTGCTGCAGGCTCTGAAAGCCCACGCCATAATGAAGCGGGACGTAGATTATATCATCAAGGACGGCGAGATCATAATCGTCGACGAGTTCACCGGACGTCTCATGTTCGGAAGAAGATACAGCGATGGTCTCCATCAGGCGATAGAAGCAAAGGAAAACCTGAAGGTCCGTTCCGAATCCAAGACTCTGGCTACCATCACACTGCAGAACTACTTCAGGATGTACCAGAAACTTGCTGGAATGACCGGTACGGCGAAGACGGAAGAAGACGAATTCAGAGATATATACAACATGGATGTAGTAGTGATACCGACGAACATGCCGGTCATCCGTGAAGACTACGAAGACGCTGTGTTCAAGACCCAGAAGGGAAAGTACAAGGCTATAGCCGATCTGGTGGAAGAGCATCACAACACGGGACAGCCTGTGCTTGTGGGTACCATATCCATTGAAATATCGGAGCTCATTGCTGATATGCTGAAAAAACGCGGTATCAAGAACTTCAACGTGCTCAACGCCAAGCAGCACGACAAGGAAGCTGCGATCATCGCTCAGGCGGGACGTCTGGGAGCCATAACCATAGCCACAAACATGGCCGGCCGTGGTACCGACATCATCCTGGGCGGAAACCCGGATTTCGAAGCAAGAAAAGAGATGGAAAAACAGGGTTACACCGAGGAGCAGATACAGTTCGCAACCAGCTTTGTACAGAGCGACGATGAGGAACTGAACGCCTGCAGGGAAGTGTACCGTGAACTGAACCGGAAATATACGGAAGAAAGAGCAGAAGAACAGAAGAAGGTAATCGAACTTGGAGGACTCTGCATCATAGGTACCGAGCGTCACGAGTCAAGGCGTATCGACAACCAGCTGCGTGGCCGTTCCGGAAGACAGGGAGACCCGGGTTCATCCAGATTCTGCATATCGCTGGAAGACGATCTCATGAGACTTTTCGGCGGTGAGAGGATGAAATCTGTCGTCGAGAGGCTGGGAGTGCCTGACGATGAACCTATAGAAGCCAAGATGATATCAAGGTCCATCGAGAGCGCCCAGAAGAAAGTCGAAGGACGGAACTTCGGAATACGTAAATACGTGCTCCAGTACGACAACGTAATGAACAAGCAGCGTGAGATCATATATGAACAGCGCGCTATGGTGCTTCACGGCGAAGACCTGAAGGAATACATCAGGAACATGACCCGAGAGCTGATAGAGGAGGCTGCCGGTCCGATCACCGTGGCTTCGAAGGATCCTACCGAATGGGATCTTGAGACTCTGGACAACAATCTCAGAAAGATCTGCGATAAATACAAAGGCACAAATTACACTGATGACGAAAAAGCCGAACTGGATGAGGATATCCTGATAGGAGATATCGTGGAAGAGTTTGACAGGCTCTATGATGAGAAGGAGAAGGAAGTCGGCGAAGAGCAGATGCGTGAAGTGGAGCGGATGATCCTTATCCGTGTAGTAGACAACAAGTGGATGGATCACATAGACGCCATGGATCAGCTGAAGAGCGGCATAGGCCTCAGAGCTTTGGGCCAGCAGGATCCGGCCGCCGCCTACTCCAACGAAGGCTTCGACATGTTCGAGCTGATGGTCCAGTCCATCAAGGAAGAGACCGTCAAGTATTGCTACAACATCACAGTACAGACATCTTCACAGCGTAAGAACGTAATGGGAAGCGGTGAAGGCATGAAGGAAGAATTCGAAGACGACGGAGGACAGGTAGTATCCCAGAATGCGGATATGCCTAAACAGACCCAGGTTCCGGAGAGAGAGCACAAGCAGACTCCGGTGAAACGTGATCTCCCCAAGGTGGGAAGAAACGACCCGTGCCCTTGCGGCTCCGGCAAAAAATATAAACACTGCTGCGGAAGATAGTCTTACACCGCGCGCACAGAAAACAAGGAGTGGAAAATGTTACAGCTAGAAGAATTAAAGGGGAAACTCCCGGCTTACAGAGTGAGTCTTAAAGAGGCAGGTGAGTCCCTTTGACCCGGCAGGGCTGAAGGAAAGACTTGAAGAACTTGACCGGCAGGTGGAAGATGAAAACTTCTGGTCGGATCAGGAAAAAGCCCAGAAGGTGCTGAAAGAGAAAAAGAGCATCGAGAACAGACTGGAGGAATACGCCGATCTGGAAAAGGAATTGGGCGACATAGAAGAACTGATAGAACTGGCAGATGAAGAAGACGATGAGGAGATGGCTTCAGAGATACTTTCTTCCGCGGCGAAGCTGGAGAAAGAACTGGAGGACCTGAAGCTGAGAACGCTTCTCAACGGCGAATATGACAGCAGCAACGCCATAGTATCCATACACGGTGGAAGCGGCGGAACAGATGCCAAGGACTGGGCGGAAATGCTCCTCAGGATGTACTGCAGATGGGCCGAAAAGAAAGGCTACAGGGTGAAGACTCTGGACCTGCAGGACGACAAGGAAGGCGGCATAAACAGCGCCACTATTATGGTCGAAGGCGAGAACGCCTACGGATATCTGAAGAATGAGAAGGGGGTACACCGTCTCGTCAGGATATCGCCTTTTGATTCATCCGGAAGGAGGCACACCTCATTCGCGTCCATGGACGTTATGCCGGAGATAGACGACGATATTGAAATAGAAGTTAATAACGACGAT
>JAUMVF010000002.1:13239-39237 GCA_030530305.1 Bacillota bacterium | reverse complement strand
AGAAGTGGAGATCGATCCGGAAGACATCAGGGTGGATACTTTCAGATCCAGCGGAGCCGGAGGCCAGCACGTCAACAAGACTGACTCGGCTATAAGGATCACACACCTTCCCACCAACATAGTGGTCTCATGTCAGAACGAAAGATCGCAGCACCAGAACAAAGAGACCGCCATGAAGCTTTTAAGGTCTAAACTTGTGGAACTGAAAGAGCAGGAGCACAAGGAGAATCTTAAGGAACTGAAAGGCGATTACAGCCAGATAACCTGGGGCAGCCAGATAAGATCCTACGTTTTCCAGCCTTACACCATGGTCAAAGACCACAGAACTGGGGCGGAAGTCGGCAACGTCAACGCGGTCATGGACGGCGACATAGACTATTTCATAAACGAAAAACTGAAACAGAAAGACGAATAACAGGAATTGCGGCAGGGCGGAAGGCCCTGCCGTTTTTACATTTCACAGGTATTTCCCGGAAGGTATTTTTGCCGGCGGGTAAAGGGTCTGAAAAACCGGCAGGAAGACCTGCGGGAAAGTGCCGATTTTACGAGAAATTTCGACGGAAATATGGTAAAATTATTATGTATATGTTTATGGAAAAAGATCGGATCTGAGGGCATGCAAAAAACCGCGCATTTATATGTACGGAAAACGCGGCCCGCGTACTGGCCAGGAGGAACAAAGTGAGGATCATATTAGATGGTATGGGCGGAGACAACGCCCCTGAAGAAATCGTAAAAGGTGCGGTACAGGCATCGAAGCTTATAAGGCACGATATATACATAGTCGGCAAGGAAGAACTTATCTTAAAAGAGCTGGACAGATATGAGTACAATGACCAGCAGATAAGGGTGGTCAACGCCGATGAAGTCATAACAAACGAGGACAGCCCGGTGCGCGCTGTAAAGAAAAAACCGGATTCATCGCTGGTGGTGGGACTTACGCTTGTCAAAAGCGGAAAGGGCAACCTTTTCATATCAGCGGGAAATACCGGAGCCATCGTGGTGGCGTCCCGGATGGTGCTGGGAAAGCTTGAAGGTATAGACAGACCTTCCATAGCGAGCATATATCCCATACTCGGCGGCATCCCGTCACTTCTCATAGACGCGGGGGCAAGTTCGGACAGCAGACCGGCTAACCTGCTGCAGCAGGCCACCATGGGAAGTATCTACATGGAAAAGGTAATAGGCAGAGAGAACCCAAGGATCGGTTTAGTGAATCTTGGCGCTGAAGCCGGCAAGGGCTCTATGCTTACCAAGGAAGCGTACCCGCTTCTTGAGAACAGCAGCCTGAACTTCGTGGGCAATGTTGAAGCCAGAGACATTCCCAAAGGAGCCTGCGACGTGATCGTATGCGACGGATTCACGGGGAATATCATACTGAAGCTGACAGAGGGCCTTGCCTGGAACATACTCAAGCTCCTGAAGAAAAAATTCACCGACGGGACAAAGGCCAAAATGGGAGCGCTCCTTCTCAAGAACAAGATGGGAGAACTGAAAGAGGAGTTCGACTATTCTGAATACGGCGGAGCCCCGATACTGGGAGTAAAAGGACCGGTAGTGAAGATGCACGGCTCATCGTCAGCAAGCGCTGTAAAGAACACGATAATAAAGGCGGTGCCTTTTGCGGAGGAAGACGTAATATCCCTCATCGAGAAGGATATGTACGATCTGGAGGAAATAATTGACGAGAAAGAATACTGAGTTCGAAAAAACAATAGACCATATATTCAGTGACCCGGAACTTCTGGAGACGGCTCTGACCCACAGTTCCTACACCAGGGAGTTCGGGCGTGATGACATGGAGGATAACGAGAGGCTCGAGTTCCTGGGGGACGCCTTCTTTGACGCCATCATAGGAGAAGCCCTCTACAGGAAGATGCCCGATATAGACGAAGGCCTCCTGACCAAGAAGCGCGCCCGGATCGTCCGGGAGGAATCCCTTGCGGACGTAGGCAGAATGATAGGTGTGGGAGACTTTCTCAGGATAGGCAAAGGCGAGGAAAAGACAGGCGGCAGGAACAAGACTTCCATAATCGCCGACGCCACGGAAGCGGTGATAGGAGCGGTTTTTCTGGACGGAGGCTACGAAGAGGCCAGACGGGTGGTGCTGGCGCTTTTCGACGATCACATAAGGAGCGCGGCTGAAAATGCAGATTCCGGCGACTACAAGAGCAGGCTCCAGGAATTGTACCAGATCCATGGTCCCGTGGAGATCGAATATTCCCTCGAGAAAGAAACAGGACCGAGTCACGACAGGACTTTTTACATTACGGTATATATCGATGGCAAGGCTTCCGGAAAAGGCGTTGGGAAGAGCAAGAAGGAAGCGGGCCAGAACGCGGCGAAAGACGCCCTTGAAAAAACAGAGATCACTAAGGAGTAACAGATGTATCTTAAAAGAATCGAGATGCAGGGATTCAAATCCTTTGCCGAGCCGGTAACCATCGAGTTCGACAAAGGCATCACGTGTATCGTGGGACCAAACGGCAGCGGAAAGAGCAATATAAGCGACGCGGTCAGATGGGTGCTGGGGGAACAGAGCCCCAAGATGCTCAGAGGCGGCAAGATGGAAGAAGTCATTTTCGCGGGAACCGCGAGCAGAAAGTCGCACGGAATGGCAGAAGTGACGCTTGTAATTGACAACTCTACGGCAATTCTGCCAATCGACTACAATGAAGTCGCCATCACGAGGCGGATGTACAGGTCCGGCGAAAGCGAGTATGTGATAAACAACAACCAGTGCAGGCTCAGGGATATCCGGGAACTTATCATGGATACGGGTATCGGCGTCGACGGTTATTCCCTCATAGGACAGGGAAAGATATCAGACATCATAAGCAATAAGACTGAAAGCAGGCGGGAGATATTTGAAGAGGCCGCCGGCATCGTCATGTACAGGACCAGAAAGGAAGAGGCGGAGAGGAAACTCAAGTCCACCACAGACAATCTGGACAGAGTCAACGACATAGTAGGCGAAATTGAAAGCCGTATAGACGGACTCAGGGAAGATAGTGAAAAAGCCACAGAATATCTCGAGCTCAGAGAGAGACATAAAGAGCTGGAAATCAATATTACGCTGAAAAACGTGGAGAATGCCGAACTGAAGAACGAGTATCTGAAAGACGATATTATGGAAACCGCCCAGAGCATCCAGGAAAAGCGTGACGCGGAGGAAGACACCGACAACCGTCTGGCTGAAGCCAGGGAAAAGAGTGAGGAACTCAGCAGACTTTCAAACGAAGCCAGAGACAAGCTCCTTGCCAGCGTTGAAGAGATCAACGGACTTACCGGAAAGAAGCGGATCACCGAGGAGCGGCTGGATCACATAGAGCAGGATACGGTAAGACTCAACGATGAGATATCCCAGCTCAACGAGAAAGTCGAAAGAGAAGAGAGCAACGCTGAAGAAGTAAGAGTCAGAAAAGGGGAACTGGACGAAAAAGCGGACCTTCTCACAAAAGAACTTGAAACGAGAATAGCGAAACACAGCCGGATAGCTGCGGATATAGCTGAAGCCGGCGAGAAAATAGACGGCAGCAAGAATGAAATATTCAGACTGCACAGCCAGATCAGCTCAAAGAAGAGCGAGATCAGCAGCATGGACGCCCTCAGGGAGACCCTGAAGAAGAGACGCGAGGAGATCACTTCCGAGAAGAGCATCGGTGAAGGCGGAAGCCGTGAGACCATGGATACTCTCAACAGGATCAAAGCTGAGAAAGAGGATCTTGCGGAAAGACTGTCCGAAGCCGAAAGCGAGAAGGAAGAGAACATAAAGGGACTGGAAAAAGAAAGGGCGGAAGAGAGAGAACTTTCACTGAAGATAGAGGACCTGAAAGTCCGGGCAGGACAGCTGGCGGCCAGAAAGAAGACCATCGAGGAGATGGAGGCCAACTACGAGGGATATAACCATGCTGTCCGCTTTATTATGAAAGAAAAGATAAAGGGCATCATCGGCGTAGTCGCGGAGCTGATCGACGTGCCGAGAGGTATGGAGACCGCAATAGAGACCGCCCTTGGCGGAAAACTCCAGAACATAGTGTGCGAGGACGACGCCTGCGCCAAGGAAGCCATCGCCAGATTGAAGGAAAAGAGCGCGGGAAGACTGACGTTCCTTCCGCTCAGTTCCATAAGACCCGACCCGATCATAGACGAGGATCTTTTTGCCGAAAAGGGATACAAGGGTTACGGCACGGACTGCGTTAAGTTCGACCCGGAATATAAGAACGTGATGGAATACCTCCTGGGAAGGACCGTGGTCGCGGACAACATGGATAACGCGGTAGCCATGTCCAAAAGGGGAGCTGCCGGGCTGAAATATGTGACTCTTGAAGGTGAATTCATCAACGCTTCCGGCGCTGTGACCGGCGGAAAGTTCAAGAACAAGTCGGCCAACATCCTTGAGAGAAGGGCGGAGATCTCAGAACTGGAAAAAGAACTGAAAGGTATCGAAAAAGAACAGAACCTGGCAGGAGAGACCATAGACGGACTCAGGGAGTCTATCGAAAAGCGCAGAAGTCTCAGGGATCAGCTGGAAGAGAAATTCAGAGAGATACAGATAACTCTCATGGCCAGGGAAAATGAGATAAAGGCAGCCGAGATCACGCTGGCGGATTTCAGAAGCAGCGAAGAGAAATGGCAGCGCGAGATGACGGATATCGAAAGAGAACTGAAGGTCTCCGACAATATGGAGGAAAAACTCAGGAAAGAGATAGCTGAAAGCGAAGAAAAGATCGCGGGACTTGAAGAGGAAGTCCGGACAGGACAGGAGGCTATGGAAGGAAACAGATCCCTGCTTGATGAAGCCAGTGAGGCCATCACAAAGGCAAGGATCGAAGCGGGAGCCGCGGACACCGAGAAACAGAACGCGGACGCTCTCGTTGAGCGGATAGAAAGGGCGCTGCAGGAGTTCAGAATGGAACTCGATCTGAAGAAGGAGCAGCTCGCTTCCATTACAGCCGAGAAGGAAGACCTGAGCTTCAACGATACGGATATTGAGGAAGAGGTCCGCCAGAAGGAAGAAGTCCGGGCGAACCTGGAGAAATACATACAGGAACTGTCCGATGAACGGGCTGAGGTGACGGAGACCACAGATAAACTTGAAAAAGAATCGGAGACCCTGAAAGAAGAACTGACGACCCTGCAGAACACCAAGTACGACATGGAGATAAAGAAGGCAAAGCAGGAGACGCAGATCGACAATCTGAAGAACAAGCTGTGGGAGAACTACGAGATATCCTATGTTCAGGCTCTGGAGATGAGAAAGAAGGACTTCGTCATGTCTCCGGCAGTACGGGAAAGCCGCGCTATAGCGGCCCGCATGCGGGAACTTGGGGATGTGAACATCGGAGCCATAAAGGAATACGAATCCGTAAGCGAAAGGTACACCTTCCTGACGGAACAGAGGGACGACATCTTAAAGTCCATGGATCAGCTGAAGAGCATAATAAGCGACATGGACAAGACCATAAGGGCAAAATTCAAAGAAAGCTTCGACAAGGTAGTTGTCAACTTCGAGCAGGTATTCAAGGAGCTTTTCGGAGGTGGATACGCCCAGCTGCTTCTTGAGGATGAAAATGATCCGCTTACATCGCCTATAGAGATAGTGGCCCAGCCGCCGGGCAAGGCGCTGAAGAACATCAACCTGCTTTCCGGAGGGGAAAAATCCCTGACAGCCATAGCGCTGATGTTCGCGGTTCTCAAGACCAAGCCGACGCCTTTCTGCATCCTTGACGAGGTGGAAGCGGCTCTTGACGATGTGAATATTGAAAGATTCGGTGATTACCTCAGATCGTCATTTGACGGCATACAGTTCGCTCTCGTGACCCATAAGAAGGGGACCATGGAGCATGCTGACGCCCTGTATGGCGTGACCATGCCGGAGCAGGGAGTATCGAAGATCCTTTCACTTAAGATGGATATGGCGGCGGAGATCGCCGAAGGATAAGACACAGTACAGGAGAGACCAGATGGAATTAGGAAAGAAAAAATCGTTTTTCGGCAGACTGTCCCAGAAGATAGGGGACGTGGTGATGGGCCGCCCCTCTATCGATGAGGAGATGTATGAAGAACTTGAAGAAGCTCTCATCACATCGGACATCGGCATGGAAACGACCATGAACATAATCGAACGGCTGAGAGAGGAAGTAAAGAGGAAATGGCCCGAGCCTGAAGAGGTAGGGGGCATCCTCCGTGACATAATCGCTGAGATGATGGACAAAGGCGAAGCCAACAGGCTTTGCGGCGATACGCCCCTCGTTATCCTCATGATAGGCATCAACGGAGGCGGAAAGACCACCAGCATAGGAAAAATAGCCCACAAATGCAAGGAACAGGGCAAGTCTGTCCTCCTTGCCGCGGCAGATACTTTCAGAGCTGCGGCGGCAGACCAGCTTGAGATATGGGCAGAGAGGGTAGGCGTGAACATGATAAGACATCAGGAGGGATCGGATCCTTCCGCTGTCATTTTCGACGCTATCCAGGCCGCAAAAGCCAGGAATACAGACGTACTGATCTGCGACACAGCCGGACGCCTTCAGAACAAAAAGAACCTGATGGATGAGCTTGCGAAGATGAACAGGATAATAGAGAGAGAATATCCTGAAGCAGCAAGGGAAACTCTTCTGGTACTGGACGCGACTACAGGCAAGAACGCCGTTTCACAGGCCAAAGAGTTCAATGACGGCACAGAACTGACGGGCATCGTCCTTACCAAACTGGACGGCACCGCAAAGGGCGGTATCGTCGTGACCATAACAGATGAGTTCGATCTGCCGGTCAAATTCATCGGTGTCGGGGAAGGTATTGACGATCTGAAAGAATTCGACGCGCAGGATTTTGCGGGAGGTATTTTTGATGAGTAAGCCGGTCCTGGCAATAGTAGGAAGACCAAACGTAGGGAAATCGACTTTTTTCAACAGAATGGCGGGAAAGCGTCTTGCTATCGTTGAGGATACTCCCGGCGTCACCCGCGACAGGATATATGCCGAAGCGGAGTGGCAGGGGTTTAATTTTGCCATGATCGATACAGGCGGTATCGAGCCCTCCAGCAAGGACGTGATCCTTTCACAGATGAGGGAGCAGGCCCAGCTTGCCATGGATATGGCTGACGTGATCCTCTTCATGACTGACGGAAAAGAAGGGCTTACCACTGCTGACCGGGAGGTGGCCATGATGCTCCGGCGCACAGGAAAACCGGTGATCCTTACTGTGAACAAGCTGGACAAGGGATACAGTGATGACCTGTATGATTTTTACGAACTGGGTCTCGGCGAACCTTATCCGATATCATCGGCGAACATTCTGGGCTTCGGGGAGCTTCTGGACAAGATATGTGAGGAATTTCCTGAAGGATCAGATGAAGAAGAGGAAGAGACAGTCAAAGTGGCCGTCATCGGAAAGCCTAACGTGGGCAAGTCATCTCTGATCAACAGACTGCTGGGTGAGAACAGAGTCATAGTTTCACCTATAGCGGGCACGACCAGGGATTCCATCGATACGCCTTTTGAAAAAGAAGGACAGAAATACATCCTCATAGACACGGCGGGAATACGTCGAAAGAGCAAGGTCAGCGAGGATATTGAAAGATACAGCGTTATCAGAGCGGTGGCCGCCATCGAAAGATGCGACGTGTGCGTGCTGATGATAGATGCGCAGGACGGGGTGACAGAGCAGGACAAGAAGATAGCCGGCGTTGCTCATGAAGCCGGCAAAGGCATCATCGTCGCCGTCAACAAATGGGATCTGATCGAGAAGGAAACGGGGACCATGAACAAATTCCGCAAAGATATCGAAAGCCAGATGCAGTTCATGTCCTATGCTCCGGCAGTATTCATATCTGTGGCCACCGGCCAGAGAGTCGACCAGATACTGGCTATGGTGAAAAACGTTGCGGAAAACTGCGCTCTCAGAGTTCCCACCGGCCAGCTGAACAATCTGATAATAGACGCGACAATGATGAAACAGCCGCCGTCCGACAAGGGCAGGAGGCTCAAGATATATTACGTGACGCAGATAGGTGTCAAACCTCCACTCTTCGCCTTCCAGGTGAATGACAGGGAGCTGATGCATTTTTCATACTCAAGGTATCTTGAGAACAAGATAAGGGAAGGTTACGGATTCGAGGGAACATCGATAAAGTTCGTGTTCAGAGAAAAGGGTGATAATTACAATGAATACTGATTTTCAGATCATAGGAGGCGTGACCGGCGCGGGCGCGGTCATTATCATCGTGGCAGCGGTGCTGGTCGCATACTTCATGGGAAATATCAATCCCGCGGCGATCCAGGCGAAAGCCAGAGGCATCGACATCAAGAAAGAGGGCAGCGGCAACGCCGGGACTACCAACGCGACCAGAGTAATGGGCGCCAGAGCAGGTATCATAACGCTGATCGTGGACATACTGAAGGGAGTCGCGGCAGTGTTCCTGGGAAAGGTCCTGGGAGGAGACGCTCTCGGCATGTTATGCGGAACCGCGGTGTTTCTGGGACACGTGTTCCCGGTGGTATATAAGTTCAAAGGCGGAAAAGGCGTGGCTACGGCCTTCGGAGCGCTGACAGCCATTCATCCGGCCATGGGGCTGCTTGAACTGGGACTTGTGGTCCTGGGCGTGGCGACTACCAGAAGGATGTCGGGCGGATCCGTGGTAGGAGCGGTGACGTTCCCATTCGTGGCCTGGTACTTCCAGCCGGACTTTCTCATACTGGGCATCATATTCGCCCTGGTGGTGTTCTTCAAACACTGGGGCAACATCGTGAGACTGTGGAACGGCGAAGAACCGGTGTTGAGTTTTAAGAAAAAAGAGGAATGATCTGTCCGGAGACAGCATTGTATAAACCCGGGATCGAATAAGATCGACCCGATAAACATTGAAAAGGAGAGACATGAAATGAAAAAGATCGGCGTAATCGGAGCAGGCAGCTGGGGAACAGCCCTTGCAGCGACATTGAGCGACAAAGGACATAGCGTACGCATATGGGATCTGGACAAAGAGCATCTTGAATCCATGGATAAATACAGGGAAAACAGGAAGTATCTTCCCGGGGTCAAGTTCGGAGACAATCTTCAGACCGCTGAAGACCTGAAGACAGTGACAGACGGGGCGGACGTGGTTCTGTTCTCGGTGCCGGCGCAGCATTTCAGGAGCGCATTCGAAAACGCGCTTCCCTATCTGAAACCGGAAATGATCATCGTTAACGTGGCCAAGGGAATAGAGCAGAAGACTCTCAAAAGACTCTCCGAGATCGCAGCGGAAAGCCTGCCTGAAGCGAAATACGTGGTGCTTTCAGGACCTTCACACGCTGAAGAAGTGGGGATCAAACTCCCGACTACGGTCTCAGTAGCGTCAAAGGATCTTAAACTGGCGGAAGAGATACAGGACGTATTCATGACAGACAGGTTCAGGGTATACACCAGTACTGATGTGACCGGTCTGGAACTTGGAGGAGCCCTGAAGAATATAATCGCGCTGGGCGCCGGCATATCGGACGGTATGGGTTTTGGCGACAATGCGAAAGCCGCGCTGATGACCAGAGGTATAGTCGAGATCACCAGACTCGGTGTTGCGCTGGGCGCTAAATCCGAAACTTTCGCGGGACTTGCGGGAGTAGGCGACCTTATCGTTACCTGCACGAGTATGCACTCAAGAAACAGACGCTGCGGCATCATGATAGGCGAAGGTCTGGACCCGAAAGAGGCGGTAAAAAGAGTCGGCATGGTAGTCGAGGGAATGTTTACTGCCGAGGCGGCCTATGAACTTGCTAAGAAAGTAAACGTGGAGATGCCGATAACAGAGCAGATATACAAGGCCATAAACGGTCAGACAGATCCGCGTGACGCGGTCAACAGTCTGATGACCAGGGAAAGAAAAGGGGAAAATGCGTAAGTATTTCATTCAGACATTCGGATGCCAGATGAATGAGCATGATTCAGAGATCATCGCGGGCATGCTTGAAGAGAAGGGCATGACAAGGACGGACGCGGCTGCGGACGCCGGCGTGATCATATTCAATACATGCAGCGTGAGAGAAAACGCAGACAAGCGCTTTTTCGGAACTCTGGGCCAGGTCAAGAAAAAGAAAAAGAACGAGCCCGGGACCATAGTATGCGTGTGCGGGTGCATGATGCAGCAGCAGCACATCATCGATACGGTCAAAACGAAATATCCCTGGGTGGATATCATATTCGGGACTCATAACATACATAAGCTGCCGGAACTTCTGACAAACGTGATGAACGAGAAGGAACGGCAGATCGACGTGTGGCCGGAAGGCGGTGAAATAGTCGAGGGACTGCCGTCAAAGAGGCTTTTTTCCTGCAAGGCTCTCGTGAACATAATGTACGGATGCAACAATTTCTGCACCTACTGTATCGTTCCCTACACCAGGGGAAGGGAGCGGAGCCGGAAACCGGAAAACGTGCTGAATGAAGTAAAGGCACTGGTAAGCGACGGGGTCAGAGAAGTCATGCTCCTGGGACAGAACGTCAATTCATACAGGGGCGATGAGAAGACTGATTTCGCGGAGCTTATATACAGACTCAATGAAATAGAGGGACTTGACAGGATACGATTCATGACGTCCCATCCCAAGGACCTTTCAGACAGACTGATAAAGGCTTTTGCGGACTGCGGAAGCCTCTGCAGGAACATACATCTTCCGGTGCAGTCCGGCAGCAGCCGTGTGCTGGAGATGATGAACAGGAAATACAACAGGGACCAGTATATGGAACTGGTGGACAGGATCAGGGAAACTGTGCCTGAGATCACTATTTCATCGGACATAATGGTGGGATTTCCCGGCGAGACCGAAGAGGATTTCCTGGATACGCTGGATCTCATAGAAAGAGTCAGGTACGATTCGGCTTTCACGTTCCTTTATTCACCGAGAAAGGGGACGCCGGCGGCGGAAGATCCGGATCAGATACCGGAGGAGATCAAGCATGACAGATTTAACAGGATGGTGGAACTCATAAACGGCATTTCTGCCGAGAAGAACGCTGCCATGGAAGGACGCGTCGAGGACGTGCTGGTGGAAGGAGCCAGCAAGAACAGCATCGACGCTCTGGCCGGAAGGACCGACGGCTTCAAACTCGTCAACTTCCGCGGGGACAGATCCCTGATCGGACAGATAGTGCCGGTCAGGATAACAAAGGGAAAGACCTTCAGCCTTGAAGGCGAACTTATATAAACAGCATCTTAAGGAAAGTGACCTGAAAAAAGAAAGAAACAGCTGATGAGTGAAGAAACAGGCGGATTAGGAAGCAAAAGAAGACAGGTAATAGGGATAATAACCATAGTAGTCCTGCTGGTCATCACGATCTTTGTCATCAAAAGCAGAGGCGAAGAGATCGACTTCAGGATGATCATGAGGACTATGAGGCATGCCGATCCTTTATTTCTCGTACTTGCGGTAGTCTGCATGCTGCTCTATGTGCACATAGAGGGCAGAGCGATCGCGGTGATAGCCAGACCTTTAGGCTACAGGCTGAAAAGACGGCATACTTTTGTGTATGCCAGCGCGGATATATATTTCTCCGCTATAACCCCGTCTGCCACAGGCGGTCAGCCCGCCTCGGCCTACTACATGGTCAGAGACGGCATGAAGGGATCGGACGCGACAACCACTCTGGTTCTGAACATACTCATGTACACCGCCTCGCTGATCATACTGGGGCTGTGGGCGCTGGCCTGGAAATTCGAATTTCTTCTACAGTGCACAAGGATGGTAAAACTGCTTTTTGTAGTAGGGCTGGCCATACAGATACTTCTTCTGCTGCTCTGCTTCCTTTGTATGTTCTCAAAGGATACAATTAGAAATCTGGGCGGTCTCCTTGCCAAACTCCTTTATAAACTCAGGCTCATAAAGAGCAAAACGAAGATGATGAGGGGAATAAGGGATTTTGTGAACAGATACGATAAAAGTATGAAGCTGGTCAAATCCAACCCGGTGGTAATGATCAAGGCACTGCTGGTGAACATATTCCAGAGGTTCGCTTATTGCGGGATAGGATACTGCGTATACCGAAGCCTGGGGTTCAACAGCATGAACTTTTTCGATATCATGGCCATCATGCTGATCCTGATGATGTCCGTCAACAGTCTGCCCATACCGGGGGCTGTAGGGGTATCGGAAGGAAGCTTCATTTCCATATTCAGAAGCGTATATACGCGGGTACTGCTGGTGCCGGCCATGGTAATGACCAGACTTATCAATTATTACATATGCTTTATCCTTTGCGGGGCAGTGACTCTCACTTATCACGCTTCCTTGATAAAGAGAAACTATAAGCCGATTTATGTAAAGGAGCTCGCGGAAGATGAAGAAGAGACTCCGGACGATGAAGCCTACCGTCTGGTACATAAAGAACAGATGAGGCTGCCGGACAGCGTAGATATTTTACGGGCACAGGGAGAAAAAGAGAAAGAACCTGAAAAAATCAAAGAGGATGGGGGCGTATCATGAAGAAAAAACCATTCATAGGATACTTTAACTACACAGTACTTCTGACGCATATCTCACTTTTATCGTCAGTATTCGGGATATATTTCGCAATTAAGCATATACCTGAAGCTGCGGTATACTGCCTGATGATTTCAGGGATATGCGATGCCTTTGACGGAAAGGTGGCGAGAACGAAGGAAAGGAGCCGCCAGGAGGAAAGATTCGGTATACAGCTGGACTCACTGAGCGATATCGTGTGCTTCGGCGTGCTGCCAACGGTCATAGGATACACCCTGGGAATGAGACACTGGTGGTATATCCTCATATTCTTCTTCTATGTGGGAATGGCCCTGACCAGACTGGCCTTCTTCAACGTTACGGAAGAAGACAGGCAGGACGAGTCCGGAGGCGAGAGACGGAAGGAATATACAGGGCTTCCGGTTACATCCGCGGCCATCATTTTCCCGGCTCTGTTCATCCTCGGATATTTCTTCGACTGGCTGCAGTTTGAGATAATGTACGGGGCAGTGCTGCTTATCACCGGCGTCCTGTTCGTGCTCAACTTCAAGGTGAGGAAACCAAGCGGGATATTCATGGCGCTTCTGATAGTCTTCGGATCGGCGCTTCTGGTTATGATGGCAAAAGGAATGCATTATGGGGCTTGACAGAAAGACTATAGACATAAATACGATAGAAGAACCGGCATCACTGAAATTTTTATATGAGAATCCCTTCGGCAGGATACTGCTGAAGATCGCTACTCTTCCGGTATTTTCGGTAATCGCGGGAACTTTTCTGGACAGCGGGCTGTCCAAAGGCTTCATAAAGGGCTTCATAGAAAAGAACCGTATCGACATGTATGATTACGGACGCTCCGGCTCATACAAAAGTTTCAATGATTTTTTCACAAGAAAGATCAGAGAAAACGCCAGACTTATAGACGGTGATCCGTATTCGCTGATCTCGCCCTGTGACGGCAAACTCACGGCCTTTCACATAGACGATGAGAGGATCTTCGATATAAAGGGAAGCCGCTACAGCGTCAGAGATCTTCTGCGCAGCAAACAGCTGGCTGAAGAATTCGGAGGCGGCACGGCGCTCATCTTCAGACTGACGGTGGACGATTACCACAGATACTGTTACATCGACGACGGGGAAAAGGACGACAACATCCATATAAAGGGCAGGCTCCACACCGTGCAGCCTATAGCCCTGAGAAATACGCCGGTGTTCGTAGAAAATTCACGTGAATATACCGTCATGGACACCGAACACTTCGGACGCGTCATCCAGATGGAAGTAGGAGCCCTGATGGTGGGAAAGATAAAAAACCATCAGAGAGTATGTGAGACGAAGAGAGGCCGGGAGAAGGGCATGTTCCTTTTCGGCGGGTCCACAATCATACTGTTCCTGAAAGAAGGCGCCGCCCGGATAGATGAGGAGATACTTGAAAATACGGAAAACGACCTGGAAACTGTAGTAAAAATGGGGGAAAAGATTGGTGAAGCTTCAGGGAGAAGACCATAGTAACAATATAAAACACAAAGCTCTGCTGGTGACGGTGATTTCGATCACGATCTTTGTCCTGCATATAATCTATCTGATACCGGGCCGGTTGGACATGCAGCGACATGATATTTGGATAGATCTGGACTATTCGATACCGTTCATAAAGGAATTCATAATACCGTATCTGCTTTGGTATGTTCTCATCATAGCGACTTTCCTGTGCTATCTGATCCACGAGAGAAGGGATCTGATAGAGATAGGACTTTACGACATAGCGGGACTTGTCATATGCTGCGTTGTCTTCTTTGTTTATCCTACGGAGATACCTTTCAGACCCGAGGTCATAGAAGGAAGCGATATATGCAGCAGAATCATCCGGTGGATGTTCAACACCGACGGGCCTTACAGCGTGCTCCCGAGTATGCACTGCTATGAAGCCACGGTGGCCTTCGTCGGCATCATGACAAGCAGATATTTCAGCAGAAAGACGTGGGCGAAGGTTACAGGCGCCATACTGATGGTGGCCATCTGGGCCTCCACGTTACTTATAAAACAGCATTCGGTCCTGGACATGGCGGCAGGCATACTGCTTGCTCTTGTACTCATTCCGGTGATCGGGGCAGTCAGGAAGAGAATCACTGAAAAGAGGTGCAGATAGATGTTTCCGTTCCAGTTCGATCTTGGATACATACATTTCGGAACGCTGCTGTTCATCATAGATGTGGTCATGGTCTTTGTGATCATCTTCCTTGAGCGGAAAACACCTGCGGCGACAGCGGCGTGGATAATGATCATGCTGCTGGTTCCCATAGTCGGCATCGTGCTGTACGTGATCTTTTCCCAGAATATCGCCAGGAAAAAGATTTTCAAACTGTCCCAGGAGGAAGAGGAGTACATAAGCTCGGCTCTGAAGAACCAGATGGACGATATGTCAAGCGGCAGGTTCGATTTCTCGGAAGGCAGCACCGGCGAACTCTGGGAAGACATGATCACCCTGAACGCGACCTATGCCAAAGCGTACTACACACAGGACAATGACGTGGATGTGTACACAGACGGCACGTATATGTTCAGCCATCTTCTGGATGATATAAGGAAGGCGAAGAGTTCCGTCAACGTGATGTATTTCATCATAAAGAACGATCTGGTCGGCAGAAGGCTTATTGACGCTCTCACCGAAAAAGCCAGAGAGGGTGTTCAGGTCAGGCTGCTGGTCGACGCAATGGGCTCAAGAAGTATGAACAACTATCTTCTTTCCGATCTGATAAACGCAGGCGGAAAGGTGGCGTATTTCTTCCCGCCCAGGTTCAAATACATAAATATAAAGCTCAACTACAGGAACCACAGGAAGATCGTGGTCCTGGACAACGAGATCGGATATATAGGCGGCTTCAATATAGCCAAGGAATATCTCGGGCTGAAGAAGAAATTCGGATACTGGCGGGACACACATCTTCGTGTCACAGGAAGCAGCGTCCAGGATATGAATGCAAGATTCCTCATGGACTGGAGATTTGCCAGCGGTGAGAAACTGCCTCTGGAAGAAGTGTACTCGACTCCTTTCGGCGCTAAAGGGAGGACCGGGATGCAGATAGTATCCAGCGGTCCTGACTCCAACCGTGAAGAGGTAAAAAGAGCGTACATGAAGATGATCACATCGGCCCAGAAGAGCTTATGTCTCCAGACGCCGTACTTCATACCGGACGCCAGCATACAGGAATCTCTTAAGATGGCTGCTCTTTCGGGAGTGGACGTAAAGGTCATGATCCCGTGCATGCCCGACCACGTGATGGTGTACTGGGCGACGTACTGGTATGTGGGCGATCTGCTCAGGTCGGGAGCCAGAGTGTTCATATACGACAACGGGTTCCTTCACGCAAAGACCTTAGTTGCTGACGGCCAGGTGGCAAGCGTCGGGTCGGCCAATTTCGACAGGCGGAGTTTTTCGCTTAATTTCGAAGCCAACGCTTTCATATACGACGCGAAAGTAGCCGGGAAACTGGAGGACCGTTTTGCTGAAGACATCACCTTCAGCCACGAACTTACACTTGAGGATTATGAAAAAAGATCAGGATGGATCAAGTTCAAGGAGACCATGGCAAGGCTCCTGTCGGACATCCTGTAGACCGGGCAGAAATAAAGACACTGTCCGTAAAGACGATAAGAAAGGAAGAGGAGAGAGATTTGAGAAGATCACAGGTCAATATAATGCTGATAGTTTTTCTTGCGCTTATGCTCCTTCAGAGCATCAGGGCGGGAGAGTTCAGCGATCCGAAAGCATGGTTTTTAAATACACTGATGATACTGCCGGGGGTAATAGTAGGCGTGGCGTTCCACGAATTCGGACACGCTCTGGTCGCGTCAAAACTGGGAGATCCTACGCCGGAAGCCCAGGGGAGACTCACCATAAATCCGGTGGCGCATCTTGAACCCTTCGGGCTCATCGCCCTCATATTCTGCGGTTTCGGATGGGGCAAACCCGTCCAGATCGACCCGACGTATTTCAGAAAAAGAAGACGCGACGAGCTTCTGGTATCTGTAGCCGGAGTAGTGATGAACCTCATAATCGCAGTGATATTCACGATCATATTCAGGATCGTCATTTCGTCGGCGGGCTCGGCCTTTTACGGTGGGAGCTCGGATTTCATGTATTACGTTGAACTGATGATCTATTACGTGATCCAGATCAATCTGGTGCTTATGATATTCAACCTTATCCCGGTTCCGCCTCTTGACGGATTCAATATAATCGTTGAAGTGTTCAATCTGAAGAATACAGAGTTTTACCGGGTGGCGTATAACTACGGCCAGTGGATACTGCTGGTGCTTCTGTTCCTCGGCTTCGTCAGCAGGATACTTTCTCCGGCTGTTATGTGGTGCATGAATACGCTTTTCAGTATTTTCGGCGTACCGCTCATGGTATAAGGGGGAGACTGCAGAATGCTATCGCTTGACAAACTCAATCCGGAACAGAAAAAGGCGGCGCTGCACAAGGAAGGCCCTCTTCTCATACTCGCGGGAGCGGGAAGTGGCAAGACAGCGACCATGACCCACAGGATAGCCAACCTCATAATCAATGAGCATGTTCCGCCGTACAACATCCTTGCTGTGACTTTTACCAACAAGGCTGCCGGCGAGATGCGGGAGCGAGTCGAGGCCCTGGTGGGCTCTGATGTGAATATGTGGATAATGACTTTCCACGCTGCATGCCTGCGGATACTGAGAAAGCACGCGGATCTGCTGGGATATACATCCTCTTTCGCTGTGTACGATCCCTCCGACCAGAAGACTGTGGCCAAAGACGCGGCGAAAGAACTGGATCTGGACACGAAAAAGTATTCACCGTCGTATATCCTTTCAGTCATAAGCAAATGCAAGGAAAGGATGCTGACGCCGGAGCAGTATCTGGAAACAGAAGGGGAAAACCCCAGGAGCAGGAATATATACAAGCTCTACAGCAGATACGAAAAGACACTCAAGACCAACAACGCCATGGATTTCGACGACCTGCTGCTGAACACGGTCATCCTTTTCGACAGGTATCCTGAAGTGCTGGAGGAATACAGGAGGAGATTCAGATATATCATGGTGGATGAGTATCAGGATACCAACCACATCCAGTACAGATTCATAAAGGCCCTTGCGGAAAAGCACGGGAATATCTGTGTCGTAGGGGACGACGACCAGTGCATATACCAGTGGCGGGGCGCGGACATAAGGAACATCCTGGATTTTGAGAATGATTTTCCGGGAACGGAAGTAATAAAGCTTGAAGAGAATTACAGATCGGTGGGCAACATTCTTGACTGCGCCCATTCGGTCATTTCAAATAACAGAGGCAGGAAAGACAAAAAACTCTGGACTTCCAGGGAAAAAGGCGAAAAGATAAGCTACTTCAGGGCAGACAACGAGAAGCTGGAAGCCCATCACACGGCTTATCTGATAGAAAGCCTTAAAAAAGGCGGCAGGAAGTACAGCGATTTCGCGATCCTTTACAGAATGAACGCCCAGTCCAGGAATTTTGAAGAGGCCCTGTCAGCTGCGGAGATCCCCTACAGAGTTCTGGGTGGTCTCAGATATTATGACAGGAAAGAAGTCAAGGACATCATGTGTTACATGCGGCTTGTCCAGGACAAGGATGACGATCTGGCTCTGGTGAGGATCATAAACGAGCCCAAGCGGGGCATTGGATCGAAGACACTTGACAAGCTCAGGACACTGGCTTCGGTCAGAGGCGAAAGTCTTTTCGATGTGCTGAAGGACACAGAGGTCATAGACTCTCTTTCAGCAAAGACTTCAGCGGCTGTATCAGGTTTTGTGGAAGTCATCGAAGAATACAGAAATGAACGTGAGAACCTGAGAGTCTCGGACATTTATGACGGACTTCTTGAAAAGAGCGGGTATCTGGCCGCGCTGGATGCCCAGGGTACCATCGAGGCGGCTTCCCGTACGGAAAACCTGCTGGAGTTCAAATCCGTCATCTATGATTTTGAAGAGGCGGACAGGAACCTGAGCCTTGACGAGTTTATGGAGAGGATAGCTCTCATGGCGGACGTGGACAACCACGACCCGGATGAGGACGCGGTAGTGCTCATGACACTTCACAGCGCAAAAGGGCTTGAATTCCCGGTAGTATTCATGCCGGGGATGGAGGACGGCCTTTTCCCGGGATGGAGGTCCTATGAGGACGAGAGGAAACTGGAAGAGGAAAGGCGTCTTTGCTATGTGGGAATGACCAGAGCCAAAGAGAGACTTTTCCTGAGCAGCGCCGAGACAAGAATGCTCTACGGCAATATTTCCGTGACCAGGGAATCCCAGTTCATGAGAGAACTTGACAGCAGGCTCCTTGAGGGAGACGCGGTATATAAGAAAAAAGAGAAAGATGTTCTGCGCGAGGACGGATACGCTAAGACTCCTGCCATCGATCCTTTCGACCAGCTTAAGATGGCCAGAAAGGCTGTTTCGGAAGCGGCGAAAGGCAATACGGAGAAATTTGAAAACGGCGACGAAGTGCGGCACGCCAAGTTCGGAGAGGGAGTCGTTCTTGATACTGACGGAAAGACTATTACCGTCATGTTCAGCGAGTACGGCACAAAGAAACTGGTTGCCGAGCTTGCGCCGATAAAAAAGATAAAAAGAAAGTAGGGCGGTGGTTTTCATGGAAGACAAAGCCGGAAAAATAAAAGAACTGGTCAAGGAACTCAACCGGGCGAGAAGGACGTATGAGCAGGAGGACAGGGAGATAATGTCCAACTTTGAGTACGACCGTCTCTATGACCAGCTTAAGGCTCTGGAGGAAGAGACCGGCATAGTGCTGGCTTCGAGCCCGACGGTGAACGTAGGCTACGACGTAGTAAGCCAGCTGCCCAAGGAGGAGCATCCTTCTCCTATGCTCTCTCTGGACAAGACGAAAGATCCCCAGGATCTGAAGGCCTGGCTGGGCGATAAGGAAGGACTTCTTTCATGGAAACTGGACGGACTGACAGTGGTGCTCACATACGATGACGGAAACCTTTCCAAGGCGGTCACCAGAGGAAACGGCACCATTGGCGAGGTGATCACCGCCAACGCCAGGACTTTTGAGAACTTACCTCTGTCTATCCCCTTCAAAGGACATCTGGTCCTGAGAGGAGAAGCTGTCATCAGATACAGCGATTTTGAAAGGATCAACGGGACCATACCGGAGGCGGAGGCAAAGTACAAGAACCCTCGGAATCTGTGCAGCGGGTCTGTCCGCCAGCTGGACAGCAGCATAACCGCCGGCCGCAGCGTACGTTTCTGCGCTTTTGCGCTGGTCAACGCCGGAGACGCGGGGGACATGGCAGACACCAGGGAAGAACAGCTGAAATGGCTTGCGGACCAGGGATTTGAGACAGTTGCGTACAGGAGAGTCAACGGAGGCAATGTCGAGGACACTGTTAAATGGTTCGCGGAGCGAGTAGCTGACAACGACATCCCCTCCGACGGCCTTGTTCTGACCTACGACGATATAGAATACGGAAGGTCGCTGGGTACAACAGCGAAATTCCCGAGAGATTCCATCGCTTTCAAATGGGAAGACGAGCTGATGACGACCAGACTTCTGTACATAGAGTGGAGCGCTTCAAGGACAGGGCAGATCAACCCTATCGCGGTTTTCGAGCCTGTTGAACTTGAAGGGACCACCGTGTCAAGAGCGTCGGTGCACAACGTGAGCATATTAAAAGAGCTCAAACTGGGGGAGGGCGACGAGATCACCGTTTATAAAGCGAACATGATCATACCCCAGATCGCTGAGAACCTTACGAAAAGCGACACTGTGATAATACCCGACGTATGCCCCGTATGCGGAAACAGGACAGTCCTCAGACAGGATGAACAGGCCCAGGTGCTTTTCTGCCCCAATGAAAAGTGTCTTGCGAAGCAGATAAAATCCCTGACTCATTTTGTCAGCAGGAACGCCATGGACATAGAAGGCATATCCGAGGCGACCATAGAAAAGTTCGTGGATCTGGGATACATCGGACAGCTCGCCGACATATTCAGGATAAGCAAGTACCGTGACAGGATAGTGGAGATGGAAGGCTTCGGCGAAAAATCCTACAAAAAACTGATCGACTCTGTGGAAAAGGCCAGGAAAACCAGCCCGGCCAGATTCCTTTACAGTCTGGGCATCAGCGGCATAGGCGCGGCCAACGCCAAACTCATCGCAAAAGCTGCAGGCGGTGACTGGGACAGGATGCAGAACCTTACGGTGGAAGAACTGACGTCAATAGAGGGCATCGGTCAGGTGATGGCGGAGAATTACACGGCGTTTTTCTCTGATCCGGAAAATACTGACAAAGTCGGTCAGCTGCTTAATGAGATAGAGTTCGAGACAGAACAGACAGAAGTAAGCGATCAGCTGGCGGGAAAGACTTTCGTAATAACCGGAAGTCTGAACCATTTTGACAACAGGGATGCGCTGAAGGAATATATCGAGAGCCTGGGCGGCAAGACTTCAGGTTCTGTAAGTGGCAAAACATCTTATCTTATCAACAACGATATCAATTCCGGCTCCTCAAAAAACAAAAAGGCCAAGGAGCTGGGAGTGGAAATAATAACGGAAGAAACATTCATGGAAATGGTAAAGGGAGGCTCAGATGCTTAAGACAGGCAAACTGGACAGCAGACTGCTCGAAAGGATAGTATTCGACAACATAAAGCTGAGGAGAGATGAGGTCATCACGCGTCCCGGCATAGGTGAGGACTGCGCGGTGCTGGATTACGGGGATTACGAGTGTGTAATGTCCACGGATCCGATAACTGCAGCCATCGACGAGATCGGAAGACTGTCGGTGCATATATCATGCAACGACATAGCGTCAAACGGAGTAGAGCCGGTGGGCATAATGCTTGCGGTGCTCCTTCCGGAAGGAACCACTGAAGAGCAGATAGACACCATGATGAAACAGGCTGGTCAGGCTTCAGAAGAGCTGAATGTGGAGATCATCGGCGGGCACACAGAGATAACGCCTGTTGTGAAACAGCCGGTCATCATTTCCACCGCTGTAGGCCGCGGACCGAAGAACGGTTCCCAGTCGGCGGAGAACATGAAGCCCGGCGACTATATAATGATCACGAAGAAAGCCGGCATGGAAGGCACGGGGGTCATTGCCTCTGATATGGAAGATGAACTGAAAGGTTTCCTGACACAGGATGAGATAGATGAGGCAAAAGCCATGCTTGACAGCGTCAGCGTAGTGCCTGAGGGCGTTATCGCCGGGAAAATCGGAACTCACGGTATGCACGACGTGACAGAAGGAGGCATACTGGGAGCGGTATGGGAAATGTGCGATATCTCCGGACTTGGCGCCGAAGTGTGGGCGGACGACATACCGGTAGCGGAAGTAACCCGTAAGATCTGCGACCACTTTGACGTGGACGTACTCAGGCTCATATCAAGCGGAGCCATGGTCATCTGCGTGCCGGAAAACAAAAAGGAACAGATGGAAAAAGCCATGGAAGACGCCGGGGTGCCGTCGACTTACATAGGAAGAGTGAGAGAGTCTGAATACGGGGTCCGCATGACGAGAAACGGCGCGGATTGCGAAGTGGATCCTCCTTACAGCGATGAGATATACAGAGTTGTCGCCAAAAAATAGCATGTGGCAAATACCGGCTTAAATAAAGTAGAAATGAGACAGTTATTGTGATAAAATAATCCGGAAGAAAAAAATGAATAAAATCGTCCTTTGACAGCTTCGTCTGTGTGGTTCGGGTCCTGCGCAATAAGACGCTGTGAACCTTGTCAGGTCCGGAAGGAAGCAGCAATAAGCGGATGTTCTTATGTGCCGCAGATCAGCCTTTTCCATATCCGGCGGGGCTGTCAAAGGGCGATTTTCATTAAATCAGAGAAAGGCAGTATATGTATACAGCTCTTTACCGCGAATACCGCCCTGAGACATTCGGGGAGATCCTGGGACAGGATCATATAGTAAAGATACTAAGGAATCAGATAGCGACTGACACTGTCAGTCACGCTTATCTTTTCTGCGGCACAAGAGGTACGGGAAAGACTACCACGGCCCGTATACTGGCCAAGGGAGTCAACTGCCAGGATCCTGATGTGAACGGACGGCCCTGCGGGAAATGCCCTGCATGCCAGGAGATAAAAAACGGTACATTCATGGATGTCATCGAACTTGACGCGGCGTCCAACAACGGGGTCGACCAGATACGTGAACTGAGGGAAAGCGTTCAGTATCCGCCTACATCAGGAAGAAAGAAAGTGTACATCATAGACGAAGTGCACATGCTCTCAAAGGGAGCTTCCAACGCGCTTCTGAAAACTCTGGAAGAGCCGCCTGAAAACGTTATGTTCATACTGGCGACCACAGAGCCGGAAAAACTTCCTGCTACTATTCTTTCAAGATGTCTCAAGCTGGACTTCAGACGCGTACCGGAGCAGGTGCTTGTCGGCTGCATGGAGAAAATATGCGCGGACAGAGGCGTGGAAACAGCGCCGGGAGTCCTGAACATGATCGCTGTCAACGCGGACGGGTCAGTGAGAGACGGGCTCAGCCTCCTGGATCAGTGCCTTTCGGCGGGACAGAAGCAGGTGAGCCGTGAAGACGTGCTGGATTTTCTCGGAACATCAGGCGAAGAAGTTTTTATCGAACTGACAGACCACGTCCAGTTCCACAGAACGTCTGAGGCCCTTCTGCTTATCGACAGAGTACTGGCGGACGGAAAAGACGCCAAACAGTTCATAAAGGACTGGCTTTCCCACTACAGAAACCTGCTTATCGCCAAATATGTAAGCAAACCCGAAGACATGCTGGGAATGTCATGGGAAAATATAGAGAGAGTTAAGGCTCAGAGTGACTCGATGGATCTTCCGGTAATAACGGCCGCCATAAGGCAGCTGTCAGAATCACATTCGGAAGCAAAGTGGTCCTCACAGCCGAGAGTCATACTGGAGCTTTGCGCAGTGAAGCTTTCTTCAGACGGAGCGCCGCCGGTACGGCAGGCTCCGCCTCAGCCACAGCAGCCGCAGCAGCGTATGCAGCAGGCGCCGCAGCAGATATCCCGGCAGACAGCTCCACCGCAGGTGCCGGCACAGACACCGCCGCAACTGGCGCAGCAGCCGCAACAGATGCCGGCAGGACAGGCGATGCAGCAGACATCACCACAGACACAGACTCCTCAGCCACAGCAGCAGCCGCAGCAGCGGGAGCACGCGAATCCTGAAGCGACAAATGCTCCGGAGGGAGCACGTTCGGCAGGCGCAGTCGACACTGATAAACTGTGGCATGAGATATTCGAGGACGGCGAAGCGGCCATGGGCAGTTTCAACCTCCTCAGATCGGGCGCCAAACTGACAGAAGCGTCAGGCAGCGAATTCACAGTAGAAGCGTCGAACACAACGGTTAGGAATTACGTAGAGAAAAACAGGTCTGTGCTTGAGAACCTTATGGAAAAGCATACGGGCAGGAAAATGAAACTGCGCTGCGTTACCGCGGGGGCAGAGGATGGCCCGGCAGACGAATCAGGCATGTCGACAGAGGAAAAAGCGGCAAAACTCGAAGATCTTATGGGGATCAAAGTAAGCATAGATGAGTAACAGCAATACACAGAAATCATTTTGACCGGAGGGACAAATGGGAAAAGGAATGAAAGCCGGTAAGAAAAAGAAACCGGGCGGCGGAAAAGGCAATATGCAGAAACAGCTCGCGCAGATGCAGGCTGTCCAGGCTAAGATGGACGAGGTGCAGCACGAGATAGAGCAGATGGAGACTACTGCCACATCAGGCGGCGGAGCCGTTTCGGTAACTGTCACCGGAGCGAAACAGATCAAAGACATCACTATACAGCAGGATGTAGTCGATCCGGATGATGTTGAAATGCTTCAGGATCTGATAATAACAGCTGTCAACGAAGCCATGAGACAGATGGAGGAAATATCAGAGAATGAAATGAACAAAGTCACAGGCGGACTTGGCATACCGGGACTGTAGAAATGAATCAGTACGCGAAACCATTGAACAAACTCATAAGTGAACTGTCCAAGCTTCCGGGAATAGGCGGAAAGACTGCCCAGAGGCTTGCTTTTCATATTCTCTCAATGGATAAAAAAGGCGCGGACGCCCTTGCGGATTCCATAAAGGACGCAAAGGAAAAGATGAAATACTGCTCAGTATGCGGAAATCTCACAGATGAGGATCCATGCGGGATGTGCAGTGATCCGCGGAGGAGGGATGACGTGGTTTGCGTCGTCGAATCCCCGAGAGACGTGGCCGCTATGGAGCGCATCAAAGAATTCAAAGGAAGATATCACGTACTTCACGGGGCGATCTCGCCCATGGAGGGCATAGGCCCGGATGATATCAATCTCAAAAGCCTTATAGTCAGACTCCAGAACGAAGATATCAAAGAAGTTATCATCGCTACCAACCCGACCATAGAAGGGGAAGCGACCGCTATGTATATAGCGAAACTCATCAAGCCGTCAGGCATCAAAGTCACGCGTATCGCCCATGGCGTTCCTGTGGGAGGAGATCTTGATTTCGCGGACGAAATAACTCTACTGAAGGCTATGGAAGGCCGCAGGGAACTTTAAGAACGCTGCGTTCGGAAAACGGAGTCATTTTCATATGTCGGACAAAAGAAAAGCAGAAGAGACCGTGGCTCACGGCCTGAAAATCAAGGATGTAAAACTGCCGGTGGCAGTTTTTATGGTTTTTTCGCTGTGCGCGGGCGGAGCATACGGAGTGGAAGAGATAATACCCGAGTCAGGACCGGGTCTTACTCTGCTGCTTCTTATTGTCGTGCCGATCATATGGAGCATACCTTTAGGGCTGGTTTCTTCGGAACTTGGATCGGCAAGACCTGAAGAGGGCGGCTATTACAAATGGGTCCAGGAAGCCTTCGGCGAGTACTGGGGTTTCCAGGCAGGATGGTGGAGGACCATTTCCATCTATATAGACAATACGCTTTACGTTATTCTGGCGGGAGGATATCTGGCCAACGGTTTCGGCCTTTCGGGCACCTGGGAGATCATATTCAAATTCGCTGTTATCATTGTTTTCACATATATCAACATCAGGGGCGCAAAGGACGTAGGCATGGTAACGTCTATCATGTCCGCCCTTGTGATCATCGCATTTGCCCTGGTGGCCCTCTGCGGATTCCTCAACTGGCAGTCAGATCCGTTCCTGCCGTTTACAGCCGCGGGGGACGTGCCGGCAAGCGAGATACCGTTCAAGGACATGGTGTATTACGGAGGCAGCGGACTTGCCCTGACCATGTGGATGTATTCAGGATATGAGTCCATGTCTACCATGGCAGGGGAGATAAAGAATCCGCAGCTCATACCGAAAGCCACCATGATCGCCATACCGGTAATAATAGCGATATATATACTGCCTACCATGTCCGGTCTGGCTTCAGTCGGAAGATGGGAAGAGTGGGGCACTGATATAGGCACCATCGGATATCACACCCCGGCAATGGAATACTGGGGCACAGGCTTCGGCATATTCTTCGTAGTGGTGGCGATAATAGCCCAGTGCGCCATATACAACACGTATAT
>JAUMVF010000002.1:0-13229 GCA_030530305.1 Bacillota bacterium | reverse complement strand
ATATGGCCTCTGGAACGAGGGGCTTCTTCGCCCTGGCGGACGATTACCTTGCGCCGCCGTTCCTTGTCAGGTGCGACAAAAGTACGGAGTGCCTTACAACGCAGTCATTTCAATGGCGGTAGTCAATATGATACTCTGCATGTTCTCATTCAAAGTCGTAGTGGTAGTCGACGTGTTCCTGCTGATCTCGGCGTACATCATGATATTCTTCGCGGCAATAAAACTGAGAAAGAAGATACCGAAGGAGGAATATAAATTCAGGATACCGGGAGGACAGGGCTTATTCGTCGCCATGTGCGTGGTACCGGTGATCGTGACTTTCGCCGCGTTTTTCATAAACGGCACGGACTATTTCATCGGCGGAATGGTGGGCATCATCTCAGGTCCTGTCATGTATATAATCTGGAAAAAGAAGTACGGAGGTCTTTCGCGGAAGTACCCCGAACTTTATCCGATAGATGAAAAGACAGGCCTTGCGAAAGGCGATCTTAAAAGGATGTCATTCAACGCTCTGCTGATCGCGGTCATGGGATTTATCGCTGTTCCGTGGCTCAGGTGGTTCGAAGGCGGCTGGGGACCGGAATACTATGCTGAAACTTATGACAGCGGAGTCACAAAAGTTCTTTTCGGGAACTTTGACGGAATGATAAACGCCATCCTCATCGCGGCGGTCCTTTTCGCCGTGGGCGCGGCGGTTCTTTATCTGCTTCATCTCAGATGGAACAGAACGGACAAACTGTAGAAAAAGCAAGATTATTACATAATATTGGCAAATAAATAGAGCCGAAGCACCTTATCCCCCGGGGAGGGTGCTTTTTTTGACTGCCGAATGCCATAAATGACTTGAAAAATCAGCCTTGAATTGTTAGAATAGAGTGGTAGTTTTATAGCGCAAATTTGTTATGTAGGAGGATTAAATGGGCACTATATTTTTTCTGATCTTGTTTCCGACAATAGTTGCCATCTTACTTTTAGTTCTCAAGGCTGACGCCGCAAGGGACGTTGTGGTTACGATCGCATGCATTGCAATAGCTGCAGGCTCGATCTTCCTCGCGGTCCAGTATTTCACAAAGGGCACTCAGTTCTTTGATTTCGAGAGCCACGCTGTCAATATGACAATGATGGTCATCGAGATAATACTGGCAATTATCATCGTCGTCCTTGCTATCAAGTACAAGAAGATACTTGCGGCAGTCTTTGCCATCATCCAGACACCTCTGGTATGTTGGTTTGAGCTTACTAAAGGTCATGACATCGAAGTCGCAAACAACCTTTACTTTGACAGACTGTCAATGATCATGGTGCTGATTATCGGCATCGTGGGAAGTCTGATATGCCTGTATGCACTGGGCTACATGAAAGACTTCCAGCACCATAACGTAGGTGCGCCGGACAGAAGACCTTGGTTCTTCTTCCTGTTGTTCATCTTCCTGGCAGCAATGACAGGACTTGTAACATCGAACAACCTTATCTGGATGTACTTCTTCTGGGAGATCACATCACTTTGTTCATTCCTGCTCATCGGTTACAATGGGCTTTTCCATTCAAAGGAGAACGAAGACAAAGTTGCTACCAATAATGCGTTCAGAGCGCTGATCATGAACCTGGGCGGCGGCCTGGGATTCGCAGTTGCTATCGTTTATCTGGGCACATACGGCGGTACTATCGAACTGAACAAGCTGCTCGCAATGGGCAACGCTTCACAGGTCGCAGTTATCGTTGCTGCATTCCTCGCTTTCGCGGGAATCACAAAGGCTGCTCAGATGCCGTTCAACAGCTGGCTGCTCGGAGCTATGGTAGCGCCTACACCGACATCGGCATTGCTCCATTCATCAACAATGGTTAAAGCCGGTGTATTCCTCATCATCAAGCTTGCTCCGGTACTCAACGGAAACTATGCCGGATTCATGACTATGATGGTAGGAGGTATCACATTCCTGCTCGCTTCATTCGCGGCAATATCCCAGAGCAACGGCAAACGCGTACTTGCTTACTCGACCATTGCTAACCTGGGACTGATCGTTGTCTGCGGAGGCATAGGAACAGCCGGAGCTGTTTGGGCCGGTACGATGCTCATCATATTCCACGCTGTTACCAAGTCTCTCCTGTTCCTCTGCGTAGGAACTGCAGAACACAACGTTGGCAGCAGAGACATCGAAGATCTGGACGGACTCTTCGGAAAGATGCCGAGACTGGCAATGTTCGTAATGATCGGTATCGCGGGAATGTTCCTTGCTCCATTCGGAATGCTGATTTCCAAGTGGGCATCAATGGTAGCATTCATAAATGCGCCAAGTATGTTTGGATTTGAAAATATACTTCTTATCGGTATCATCTGCTTCGGCAGCGCGGCTACCGCTTTCTACTGGACCAAGTGGCTCGGCAAGATGGCGGCTGTAGTTGCCGGTACAGAGAATATCCAGAAAAACGTACACAGATCTGAATGGACAGCTCAGGGTACTCTGGTAGTTCTGACTGTTGTCATCTGTCTGCTGTTCCCGTTCATCTCAAGCAAGGTAATCGTTCCTTACCTGAATGAAGCGTTCGGCGGAATCTCAGATCTGGCTATCTCATCGACCAACATGATCATCATGTGCATCATGGTAGCTGTATTACTGCTTCTGATCGTATTCTTCTTCGGCAGGACCAATAAGAAGATCGTCAACATTTACCTTTCCGGTGTCAATGAAGGCGACAACCTCCAGTTCGAGGACGCTTTCAAGGCTCCAAAGGCTCTGGCACTGAGAAACTGGTACATGGAAAGCTATTTCGGTGAGAAGAAGATGAATATGATAGGTGATATCCTTTCATCTGTTGCCATAGTATACGTACTTGGTATGATCATCGCATTTGTGATCGGCGGAATAGGAGGTGGCATGTAATGAACGGATACGTAACAATGATTATATTCGTGGTTGCCTACCTCGTACTGGCTCCACTGGTTGGCGGATTCCTGGCAGGACTTGACAGAAAGATCACAGCCAGGATGCAGGGCAGAGTAGGCCCTCCGGTTCTTCAGCCTTTCTATGATGTCGGAAAGCTGTTTGAGAAAGAAGCTATAACAGTAAATAAAGTCCAGGATTTCTATGTACTGTGCTTCTTCATATTCGTGCTTGCAACAGGTGCGTTCTTCTTTGCGGGACTGAATCTGCTGCTGGTAATATTCACACTGACACTGGCAAGCGTATTCCTTATCGTAGCTGCCTTCTCATCCAACTCGCCATACGCGCAGGTTGGTGCTGAGAGAGAACTTCTCCAGATGATGGCATACGAGCCTATGGTACTGCTTACAGCAATAGGCTTCTACCTCTTCGCAGGAAGCTTCGATACGAGCGCTATATTCAATCTCTCAGGAATGCCGTTCTTCTATCTGATAGGCATTTTCGTGGGATTCGTGTTCAT
This sequence comes from Bacillota bacterium, assembly GCA_030530305.1. GTDB lineage: Bacteria > Bacillota > Clostridia > Peptostreptococcales > Anaerovoracaceae > RGIG7111. The sequence goes on along the minus strand of JAUMVF010000002.1, from coordinate 9,827 downwards.
ACTGACTATCAAGTTCAGAAAGTCACCTTTCGACCTGTCCATGTCGCATCACGCGCATCAGGAACTGGTAAAAGGTCTCGTAACAGAGTTCTCCGGAAAGACTCTTGGACTTATAGAGATAGCTCACTGGTATGAGAACATATTCCTGCTTGGATTCGTGTTCCTGTTCTTCTGCAACGGAACATGGTGGGGATATCTGATCGGTGTAGTTGTTTGTCTGGCGACGTATTTCCTTGAAATACTCATCGACAACAGCTTTGCAAGAATGAAGTGGCAGGTAGCCATCAACTCCGCGTGGATAGTAGCTCTGTGCGTTGGAATCGGTAACCTGTTCATTCTGAAATTCTTATTGATGGTATAGGAGGTGTGGAGATGGCATATGTAACCAAATCACCATGGGTCATCCACTACGACGGTTCAAGTTGTAACGGATGTGACATAGAAGTACTCGCATGCCTTACACCGATGTACGACGTAGAGCGTTTCGGTATCATCAATACGGGTAACCCAAAGCATGCAGATGTATTTCTCGTAACAGGTTCTGTAAATGAACAGAACAAAGAAGTCGTTAAGCAGATATACGAGCAGATGCCTGAACCTAAGGCAGTAGTTGCTATCGGTATATGTGCCTGCAACGGCGGAATATTCAAAGAATGCTATAACATCCAGGGCGGAGTTGACACGGTAATACCGGTTGACTGCTATGTACCGGGATGCGCGGCAAGACCGGAAGCTATAATCGACGGCGTTGTAGCGGGACTCGGAGTTCTGGCTGCCAAGCGTGAAGCTATGGCAAAGGGCGGAAGCATTCCTGCACCTGAAGCGCCGGCAGAAGAGGGAAAGGAGGAAGCGTAAATGAGTGATAAGAAATATACGATCCAGGATTTTCAGGATGTCACAGCTGATGGCCTTCTCCCGAGAGTAAGAGAACTCAAAGCTGACGGATACAGGCTGGCGCAGATGTGCGCTACCAAGTTGGAAGAAGGATTCCAGATACTGTATACCTTTGACAAGGATCACGTATTACTGAATCTGAGACTTATAATCCCGGAGGAAGAAGAGGTTCAGAGCATTACTGCTGAGTACTGGCCTGCGTTCATTTATGAAAATGAAATGCACGATCTGTTCGGTATCAAGATCATGAACAATGCTCTCGATTACGGCGGACACTTCTTCAAGGTTTCCGAACCGACTCCATGGAATCCAAAGAATTAAGAAAGGAAGGTAGAATCAATGGCTAAAAGAACGATCATTCCTTTCGGACCACAGCACCCGGTACTTCCTGAACCGGTGCATCTCGACCTCGTCGTTGAAGACGAAACAGTCGTAGAAGCGATCCCTTCTATTGGATTTATTCATAGAGGTTTGGAAAAGCTGGTGGAAAAAAAGGAATATACCGAAATGGTATATGTAATAGAGAGAATATGCGGAATCTGCAGTTTCGGCCACGGCTGGGGATATGTGCACTGCGTTGAAGGCGCTATGAATGTTCAGGTGCCTGAGAGAGCAGAGTACTTAAGAACCATCCTTCACGAACTGGGCAGGATCCACAGCCACCTTCTGTGGCTCGGACTTCTGGCTGACGGTTTCGGTTTCGAATCACTTTTCCAGCACTGCTGGAGAATCAGAGAGACCGTACTCGACCTGTTCGAAGAAACTACAGGCGGACGTGTAGTCTTCTCGATCTGTAAAGTCGGTGGAATGAACAAGGACATCGACAACGATACTCTTAAGAAAATCGTTAAAACGCTCAGAGGAATCGAGAAAGAGATCAAACAGTACACAGACGTATTCATCGAAGATACTTCAGTAAAGAACAGACTCTGCGGAGTCGGCGTACTGAGCAAGCAGGATGCGATAGATCTGTGCGCAGTAGGTCCTGTAGCAAGAGCATCCGGAGTAGAGCAGGATATCCGTCTTGCAGGAACCGGAATGTATCAGGAACTGGGATTTGAGCCTATCATCGAAGAAGCAGGCGACTGCTACGCAAGATGTAAGGTTCGTATCCGTGAGGTCTTCCAGTCAATCGATCTTATCGAGAAGGCTGTTGAAAAGATTCCTGACGGAGAGATCGACGCGAAAGTTAAAGGAAACGTTGAAGGTGAATTCATCACAAGAATGGAACAGCCGAGAGGCGAAGCCGTTTACTACTGTAAGGGTCAGGGAACCAAGTTCTTAGAGAGAATGAGAGTCAGGACCCCGACAAACATGAATATACCTGCAATGGTCAAAATGCTCCAGGGATGCGATCTGGCAGACGTACCGATGGTAGTTCTGACGATCGACCCATGCATCAGTTGTACGGAAAGGTAGGTGAGAGTAGTGGCAACATTTAAAATAGGCAGATTGGTTATGAAAAGTCTGTTCAAAAAGCCTGCAACTCTTATGTACCCTGTAATTGCCAGAGAATGGCAGGAACGTACAAGAGGAGCTGTAGCTATCAACCCTGAAGATTGTATCGGATGCGGAATGTGTCAGAGAAAGTGCCCGACCAACGCTATTACAGTCGACAGAAACGCAGGCACATGGGAGATCCAGAGAATGCAATGCATCCAGTGCGCTCACTGCACAGAGGACTGTCCTAAGAAATGTCTCTCAATGGATCCTAAATACACAGCGCCGGGAACAGAGAAAGTTATCGATACTTTTGAGATCCCGACAAAGAAACCGGCGGCAGCCGGCGATGACGCCAAGGCAGACGGAGGCGGGAAGGTCAAATGCAATACAGAAGAGTGCGTTTACTGCGGACTCTGCGCTAAGACCTGTCCTGCAGACGCTATCACGGTAGACCGTGGTGAGAAGAAGTGGGAAGTAAGCGACGACTGCATCGGCTGCGGAGCCTGTGTAGAGAAGTGCCCGAAGAAGTGTCTTGAGCTGTAGAGCGACATAGATGCTTTAAGCAACAGAACTGAAAGACTGCTCTCTTTGAGGGCAGTCTTTTTGCTTGTTAAAAAAACAACAAACTTATTGGAATTTCAATGGTTATGTATATTGTATTTTTTTTAGTACACGTTGACAGTTTTCCTCCGTTGTAATAGAGTATATATTAGGTACAAGCGTACATAAACAAGGCACTTTTTGGGCTTGTATTTAATGGTAAATGTAAAAATGGAGGGAAAAATGGCTAAGAAAAAAATGAAAACCATGGATGGTAATACGGCTGCGGCATATGTTTCATATGCTTTCACAGACGTAGCGGCTATATATCCTATCACACCGTCATCACCGATGGCTGAGGTAGTGGATGAAATGGCGGCCCATGGCGAGAAGAACATCTTCGGACAGGAAGTTAAAGTTGTATAAATGCAGTCAGAAGCAGGCGCGGCAGGAGCGCTCCACGGATCTCTGGCATCAGGCGCGCTGACAACAACATACACAGCTTCCCAGGGCCTTCTTCTCATGATCCCTAATATGTATAAGATCGCGGGAGAACTTCTTCCGGGAGTATTCCACGTTACAGCAAGAACAGTAGCTACTCACGCTCTCTGTATATTCGGAGACCATTCAGACGTAATGGCTACAAGACAGACAGGATTCACACTGCTGTGCTCAAGCTCCGTACAGGAAGTAATGGACCTGGCGGGAGTCGCCCACCTCGCGGCTATCAAATCCAGTGTTCCTGTTCTTCACTTCTTCGACGGTTTCAGAACATCTCATGAAATACAGAAGATAGAAGTAATAGATTACAAAGACCTTGCCAAACTGGTTGACAAGAAGATGGTCAAGTACTTCAGAGATTATGCTCTCAATCCGGAGCATCCGGCTATCAGAGGTACAGCCCAGAACCCGGATATCTTCTTCCAGGCAAGAGAAGCTTCACAGAGGTTCTTCGACGCTGTTCCGGGCATAGTTGAGAACTATATGGAAAAGATCACAGATATAACAGGCAGAGAATACCACCTGTTCGACTATGTGGGACCTAAGGACGCTGAATACGTTATCATAGCTATGGGTTCTGTATGTGAAGCGGCAGAAGAAACAGTAAAAGTACTCAACGAAAAGGGCCAGAAGGTCGGCCTCGTGAAAGTAAGACTTTACAGACCGTGGTCAAGCGAGCATCTGAAGGCTGTAATGCCGAACACAGTAAAGAAGATCGCTGTACTCGACAGGACCAAGGAGATCGGTCAGCTTGGAGAGCCGCTTTATCTGGATGTAAAGACCACATATTACGACGAAAAAGATCCTCCTGAAGTATACGGAGGAAGGTATGGTCTTGGTTCAAAGGATACGACGCCGGGAGATATCGCTGCTGTATTCAAGAACCTGAAGAAGAAAAAGCCAAAGAACAATTTCACTATCGGTATAGATGATGACGTGAATAACTCGTCCCTCGTAAAGGAAAAACTCGTTGCGGAACCGGAAGGCACCGTAAGATGCAAGTTCTGGGGACTTGGTTCAGACGGTACTGTCGGAGCTAACAAACAGGCTATCAAGATCATAGGTGACAATACTGATCTGTACGCTCAGGGATACTTCTCATATGACTCCAAGAAGTCAGGCGGAATCACAGTTTCACACCTGAGATTCGGAAAAAACAAGATCCAGTCAACATATCTGATAGACGAAGCTGACTTCGTAGCAGTACACAATCAGGCATATGTAAGACAGTACGACATCCTTGCCGGACTGAAGAAGGGCGGCACCTTCGTACTCAACTGCGTATGGGGAGACAAAGAACTTGAGACACATCTGCCTGCTGACATCAAGAGATATCTGGCAGAGAACGATATCAACTTCTACACCATCAACGCTACAGCTCTGGGCCAGAAGATCGGTCTGGGCAACAGGATCAACATGATCATGCAGGCGGCGTTCTTCAAGGTAGCAGGCGTAATGCCGGTAGAGGAAGCTGTTAAACATCTGAAGGATTCAATAAAGAAGACATATGGCAAGAAGGGTGAATCTATCGTAAACATGAACTGTGAAGCGGTAGACGCCGGTATAGAAGAACTTCATAAGGTAGTTATACCTAACAACTGGAGAAGAGCTGAGGACGATCCTGTCGCAGAGAAGGAAGTTCCTGATTTCATCAAGGACGTAGTGATACCGATGAACAAGCAGGAAGGAGACAGCCTGCCTGTAAGTACATTCATCGGAAGATCCGACGGCCAGTTCCCGTCAGGCACAGCTGCTTACGAAAAACGCGGTGTTGCTGACTTCGTTCCCGTATGGGATCCTGAAAAATGCATCCAGTGCAACCAGTGTTCATTCGTATGTCCGCACTCTGCTATCAGGCCGTTCCTGATGACAAAGACAGAAGTGAAAAAGGCTCCGTCCAAGTTCAAGGCAGTACAGGCTAAGGGCAAGGGCCTTGAAAAATTCCAGTACAGCATGGTAGTCGACAATCTGGACTGCCTGGGATGCGGAAACTGCGCAGACATCTGCCCGGCCAAGGGCAAGGCTCTCACAATGCAGCCGCTGGATATCAAAGACGCCGCTCCTGAAAAATGGGATTACGCAGTATCGCTTCCTCCGAGAGACGATCTGATGGACAAGAAGACGGTCAAGGGAAGCCAGTTCGCTCAGCCGTATTTCGAATTCTCCGGAGCATGCGCGGGATGCGGAGAAACTCCGTACATCAAGTGTATAACACAGCTCTTCGGAGACAGGATGATGATAGCAAATGCTACAGGATGTTCATCCATCTGGGGCGCTTCTGCTCCGTCGATGCCTTACTGCAAAGACAAGAACGGCAGAGGTCCGGCATGGGCCAACTCCCTCTTTGAGGACAACGCTGAATACGGTCTCGGAATGGTTGAAGGAATCAAGCAGATGAGAGACAAGATCAAGGACAACATGGAAATGCTCGTCAAGACAGCGACTGTCAAGAAACTCAAAGATATCTGCAAGAAGTGGCTGAAGAACATGGACGAAGGTGAAGGCACAGTAGAGCTGGCCGAAGAAGTAGTAAAGACTATCGAGCCGTACAGAACGTCCATTGATTACGGAAAGTACGTCAAGGAAATACTCGATAAGAAAGATTTCCTCGCCAAGAAATCAGTATGGTGCGTAGGCGGCGACGGCTGGGCATACGACATAGGTTACGGCGGCGTGGACCACGTGCTCGCAAGCGGCGAGGATGTGAACGTGCTCGTATTCGATACAGCGGTTTACTCCAACACAGGCGGACAGTCTTCAAAGGCTACTCCGACAGCGGCAATCGCAAAATTCGCTGCGTCAGGAAAGACCACGAAGAAGAAGGACCTGGGCATGATGGCAATGAGCTACGGTTACGTATATGTTGCTCAGGTAGGAATGGGCGCGGACAAGAACCAGTTCATGAAGGCCATAACAGAAGCTGAGAAGTATCACGGACCTTCACTGATCATCTGCTACGCTCCATGTATCAACCACGGCCTCAAGAAGGGCATGGGCAAGTCCCAGGAGAACATCGCAGACGCTGTTAAATGCGGATACTGGCACCTGTACAGATTCAATCCGGAACTGAAGAAGGAAGGCAAGAATCCGTTTACTCTCGACAGCAAGGAGCCGACAGAAAGCTTCAGGGATTTCCTCATGGGTCAGGTAAGATATACATCCCTCAAGAAGGAGTTCCCGGAAAAGGCGGACAAGCTCTTTGAAAAGGCTGAAAACGACGCGAAGGAAAGGCTCGAAACATACAAAAAACTTGCAGAAGGTTAATGGCGCAAAAACGCAAATCTGAATAGCAAATGTGATATAATAGAGTGGCCTGTTGCGGCCGCTCTATTGTCATAAAACAGGCAGCGGGACGGACCGCAGACAGCATTAAGGATATTACGGAAATTTGATATATACGAAAGGCAAGGAGGAACAGTATGAAAGTCATTATGACGGGAAATGAAGCAGTAGCGAGGGGGGCCTATGAAGCCGGACTTGTTTTTGCTTCGGCGTATCCCGGAACACCGAGTACCGAGATACTTGAAACACTGGCGCAGTACAAGGACGCGCTCTATTCTGAGTGGGCGCCCAATGAAAAAGTAGCCCTTGAAGCCGCCATAGGCGCTTCAGTGGCAGGCGTAAGATCTCTGGCGGCTATGAAGCACGTGGGAGTCAACGTAGCGGCCGATCCGCTCTTTACATTTGCTTACACCGGAGTAACGGGAGGAGTCATTCTTGTTTCTGCCGATGACCCGGGAATGCACAGTTCACAGAACGAGCAGGACAACAGGAATTACGCCACGGCTGCAAGACTTCTCATGCTGGAGCCTTCCGACAGCCAGGAAGCCAAGGATATGACCATGCTGGGATTTGAACTTTCCGAAAAGTTCAACACGCCGGTACTTCTGAGAATGACCACGAGAGTCTGCCACAGCAAGAGTCTGGTGGAACTGGGCGAGAGAAAAGAAGTTGCTCCTGTGCCGTATGTGAAGAATATAAAGAAATACGTGGCGACACCTGCCAACGGCAAAGTCATGAGAGCCGACATGGTAGGCAGGCTCCACGACATGGAGGAATACGCGTGCACGGCTGAGATAAACAAGCCTGAATACAACGGCACCAAGGTGGGAGTCATCTCATCGGGAATCGCCTATCAGTACGCCAGGGAAGTCTTCGGGGAAGATGCTTCATACCTGAAGCTGGGAATGACTTTCCCGATGCCCATGAAGCTGCTGAAGGAATTCGCCTCAAAGGTGGACAAGGTATATGTTGTTGAGGAAATGGATCCTTACATCGAGAACCACCTCAAGATGGCAGGCATCGAGTGTACAGGAAAAGAGATAATACCTGAATTCGACGAGCTGAATGTGGACATAGTACACGAGGCAGTCACAGGTGAAAAGGCAGAGACAATAGAAGTTGAGAAAGAAGCGGTGCTCAGACCGCCGACACTCTGCGCGGGATGTCCCCACAGAGGTTTCTTCTACGCTCTCAGCAAGAAAAAGAATCTTATCATTACAGGAGATATAGGCTGCTATACACTGGGATCTGCGCCTCCGCTCAGCGCGTTGGATACCACCTTCTGTATGGGAGCCAGCATAAGTACGGGCCACGGAGCATCCAAGGCTCTTGAACGTATAGGATCGGATATGAAAGTAGTGTCAATACTTGGCGATTCGACGTTTTTCCATTCAGGCGTTACCAGTCTGATGGACGCTGTATATAACAAGGGTACGAATGTTTCTGTCATACTGGACAACAGGATCACAGGTATGACAGGTCATCAGGAGAACCCGGGATCCGGCTTTACCCTCATGGGAGAGCCCGCGACGGAAGTTGATATCCCGGCTCTGTGCGTTGCCCTCGGAATGAAGAAAGAGAACATTTACGTAGTCAACCCGAACATACTTGAAGAAGTTGACAAGGCTCTGGACGAAGCGATGGCAAAGGACGAGCCTACTGTGATCATAAGCAAATGGCCGTGCATACTGAAGAAGTATTCACAGGAAGACAAAGACAACTTCGATCTCAGCGCAAAGAAGTGCGTTGTTGATCAGGAAAAATGCAAAAAGTGCAAGGTCTGCGTAGGAGTGGCGTGCCCGGCTATAAGAGCAGGGGAAAACGTTGAGATCGACGCTCTGTCCTGCACAGGCTGCGGCGTATGCGCACAGGCGTGTCCGTTCGACGCTATCAAGGAGGTCAGATAGTCATGAAAGAAGTAAAAAACATTCTGCTGGTAGGCGTAGGCGGACAGGGGACCATCCTGGCGAGCAGGATCCTCACCGCAGGTCTCATAGAAGCAGGTTACGACGTTAAAATGTCAGAGATACACGGTATGTCACAGCGCGGGGGCAGCGTCAGCACCCAGGTCCGTTTCGGCGAGAAGGTGGACGCTCCGATCATAGGCAAGGGGCAGGCCGACGTTATCGTCGCTTTCGAGAAGATGGAAGCTCTCAGAGCTCTTCCGTATCTTAAGAAGGAAGGCAAGATGGTAGTCAACGACTTTGAGATACCTTCCATGCCGATACTCTCAGGCGCTGCGGTTTATCCGGAGGGGATCCTGGAAGAGCTTTCAGCCAATGCCAACGTTCTCGCGGTAAAGGCCGCTGAGATCGCTGAAGGGCTGGGAAATCCCAAAGCCATGAACATCGTGCTTCTGGGCGCTCTGGTAAAAGCCATGAACGTAGAAGGCATCGACTGGGAGAAAGCAGTCAGGGAAAACGTGAAAAAAGGCTTTGAAGAACTGAACATTAAGGCATTTAACGCAGGTTACGCCCTGTAAGGAGGACAAAATGATATCAAAGGATATGGCAAGGCAGATCGAGGGAAGTTCAGCCATCAGAGCCATGTTTGAAGAAGGCGCGGAGATGATCGCCAGATACGGGAAAGAGAATGTATACGATTTCAGCCTGGGCAATCCCAATGTTCCGGCGCCGGCTTCCATAAACAAAGCGGTGAAGGACATAGTGGACAGCGAAGAACCGACAGTTCTTCACGGATATATGCTGAACGCGGGATATGAAGACGTGCGTCAGACTATCGCCGATCACATAAACAGGCTCCACGGCACATCTTTCGGACCCGGAAACATTATAATGACGGTAGGGGCTGCCGGCGGACTCAACGTCTTCTTAAGGACGATAATCGAGTCGGGCGATCAGGTCATCGCTTTTGCGCCGTACTTTGGCGAATACAACGGATACACCAGCAACTACAAGGCAGAGCTGGTGGTTGTTCCGCCTGATACAGAGACTTTCCAGCCCAATATCGAAGAGTTGGGCAGGCTCATAACGCCAAAGACCAAGGCGGTAATAATCAATACGCCGAACAATCCGACGGGAGTCGTATATTCCGCGGAAACACTGGAAAAACTGGCTTCTGTCCTGGAAGAAAAGCAGAAAGAATTCGGCACGGACATCTATCTCATATCCGATGAGCCCTACAGGGAACTGGTTTATGACGGAGTT
>JAUMVF010000067.1 GCA_030530305.1 Bacillota bacterium | reverse complement strand
GAAAGCGGCAAGGCTGATCTGGAATACGCACCGGAAGACCTTAACGGGATATTTGACGGAATGAGAGATCTTTTCGAGGAGCAGATGAAAGAAAAGAATATTAACTATGCGGTACATTCTTTCCATGTGAAGGATCCGTACGTATGGTGCGACCGCAAGAACCTGAACAGAGTTCAGCTCAACCTCATAAGCAACTCATATAAATTCACCAATGATGGCGGAAAGATCAGCGTCACGCTGACGGAGACAGGGATCACGGAGGACGGATACGGCGCCTACGAGATGAGGGTGGAAGATAATGGTATAGGCATGTCCAAAGAGTTCGTGGAAAAGATGTTCAACGCTTTCGAGCGCGAGCGTACCTCGACGGACAGCGGAGTGGAAGGCACCGGACTGGGGCTTTCCATCACAAAGAGCATCGTCGATCTAATGGGCGGCACTATCGAGGTGCTGACTTCACCGGGAAACGGTACGGAGATCATAATACGCCTCAAGCTCAGGCTGGCTGATGAAAGCGAAATAGCCGGGCAGGAGGATGAGAAGAAAAAGACCAATGAAGATGGCTTTGATTTCACGGGAAAGAGAGCCCTGCTGGTAGAAGACAATATGATAAATATGGAGATAGCAAAGACCATACTGAGTCAGAAGGGTTTTGAAGTCGATACCGCGGAAAACGGTCAGATCGCCGTGGATATGCTGATCGGCGCGGAAACGGGATACTACGACGTAGTCCTGATGGATATACAGATGCCGGTAATGGACGGGTACTCCGCGGCGAAAGCCATACGTGCTTCAGACAATAAAGAACTGGCGGAGATACCCATCATCGCCATGACTGCCAACGCTTTTAAGGAAGATCAGGACGCCGCCATAGATGCGGGCATGAACGCCCACATAGCCAAGCCCATAGACGTGGATGTGCTGTTCAGTACGCTGAACGACGTTCTTTCGTAGATCGATGGTCATACACAGTGCTTTTGATCAAAGGACGCGCTGTTTGTGCAGATAGATGTTAACGGTAAAACATAGAGAAAAAAACAGCTAACAGTTTTCAGGGAGGTGTAAAAATGCCGTATATCAGAATAAAAGCTTTTCCAAAGGATGAAGAAACAAAGAAAATCGTAGCAGAAGGAATAAATAAAGTGTTTTGTAATCACTGGGGATGCCCGCCGGAAGCGATCTCTGTTTCAATAGAAGAAGTGGCTCCGGAAGACTGGGACGGACAGGTGAGAGATAAAGAGATGCTTCCGAACAAGGATAAAATGATGATCCTTGACGGAAAGAAGATGTACGAAAAATAGTAGTCTACAGGAGGCCCGTTCCAATGAATGAAAAGGGAAAGAAAAGCAGGATCGTTCCCGTTGCGGTACTGGTAGCAGTGATAGTAGCCGCGGTCCTTATTCTGGGAACCCTGAGCATGGGAAGAAGCGCAAAACAAGCCACTGATGAGGCTGTGCGCTCTGTCAGCATGTTCTATCTTGACGAGCTGGTGGGAAGACGTGAGCAGGTAGTTTATACTAACCTGCAGAACAGCATCAGCGATATGAAAAACGCCATAAGTATCATGACTGATGAGGATCTGAAAGACGCAGAACATCTCAGCGCCTTCCAGGCCAGAATGAAAACGCTCTACGGGCTTGACAAGTTCGCGTTTGTTGATGAGGACGGACTTATATACACCGCTCTCGGGTTAAGACACAACATAGATGTTTATGATTTTGACTACAAAACCCTGTCAAAGCCGGAGATATCGATAAAAGGTCTGGAGAGCAAGGACAAGAACAAGAAGGCGATCATTGCTATACCGGTCAAAGATATGTCGCTCGGAGGCAAGTCGCTGAAAGCCTGCTTCATAGAGAGAGATATGCATAAACTGCTGGATGGTCTTTCTCTGCAGTCGGATTCCAATGAAGCTACTTTCTGCAATATATATACCGGAAAAGGTGTGGCTCTGTCAGACATGGTCCTTGGAGGACTTGCAAGCGAGGACAATCTTCTGGATGCTTTGGAAAAAGCGGATTTCGATGAGGGGGTTTCGGCTGAAAAGGTAGCTGAAGACTTTAAAAAAGCGAAACCCGGTGTGGTGAGTTTCACATACAGAGACATAAAGGAAACGCTGGATTATATACCGGTTGAAGGCACCGACTGGATGCTTACGTATCTGGTAAGAGAGAGCGTTATCACCGACCGGGTCGGGAGCATTACCCAGCGTCTGACAAACAGAAACCTTATCCAGATGGTAATCACCGTACTTGCTCTTCTTGCAGTACTTGCCATCATGATAATGCAGGTCAGAAGAAGTTCAAAACTCCGGGTGGAGCAGGAGGCTTTCGAAGCGGAAAGCCGTGTAAGACAGGAAACGCTGGAGGAGCAGATCAAACTTCAGGAACAGCTCCTTGAACAGGAAAAACAGCGGGCCGAGCAGGATAAGATGATCACCGCCATGGCTTCGGATTACCGGAGCGTATATTACATAGATCTTGACGCGGATGAAGGTATCTGTTACAGGACTGACGGCAAACTGAAGGACGGCGTGGGCGAAGGTGAAAGATTCTCTTACCACGAGACGTTCACAGAGTATGCCGGGAAATATGTCGACGAATCATTCCGTGAAGAATTTCTTGAGTTCATAGAACCGGAGAGAATAAAGAAGGCTCTGGAGACCGATGGTATCATATCCTGCAGATATCTGACGAACAGAAACGGCAAAGAGATATATGAGATGCTGCGTATGGCGGGAGTGCGGCACGCGGCTGACAGAGAAGATCATATAGTACATGCGGTAGGAGTGGGATTCACCGACGTGGACAAAGAAACCAGAGAAGATATGGCCCAGAGGCAGGCTCTGAGCGACGCGCTGGCTCTCGCGGAGGACGCGAACAAAGCCAAGACCGCGTTCCTTTCCAGCATGAGTCATGAGATACGTACGCCGATGAATGCCATCATCGGACTGGACAGCATCGCCCTGAGCGACGAGGATATATCCGACAAGACGAGAGAGTATCTTGAAAAGATCGGTGATTCCGCAAGACATCTGCTGGGTCTCATAAACGATATACTTGACGTTTCCCGTATCGAAGCGGGTACCATGGTCATAAAGAACGAAGAGTTCTCATTCTCCAAACTTCTGGAGCAGATAAACACCATGGTCAGCAGCCAGTGCAGCGATAAGGGGATCAAGTATGAGTGCCAGATGAAGGGCGAATTCGGCGAATACTACATCGGCGATGATCTGAAACTCAGGCAGATCATACTTAACATACTCAGCAACGCTGTGAAATTCACGCCGGAAGGCGGCAACGTGAATCTGACGATCGAAAAGATCGGCGCCTTTGACAACAAGACGACGATGAAATTCAGGATCAGTGATACCGGTATCGGGATGGACAAGGAATTCCTGCCTAAGCTGTTTGAAGCTTTCAGCCAGGAGGATTCATCCAAGTCCAACAGGTTTGGAAGCACCGGACTGGGTATGGCGATAACCAAGAGCATCGTGGAAATGATGAACGGTAAGATCGAAGTCGACAGTGAAAAAGGCAAGGGCACCACGTTCACAGTCACGGTAACGCTCACGGACGCGAAACACGAAGACGGCGCGGGAGAAGTACGGGAAATACAGCCGCAGGATATGGCTGTACTGGTAATAGACGACGATCCGGTAGCCTGTGAACATGCTAAACTCACTCTGGAGAACGCGGGTATTTCGACAGAAACAGTTCTGTCAGGCGCAGAGGCTCTGGAGAAAGTGAAACTGAGGCATGCCAGAAGAGATCCGTACAATCTGATACTGGTAGACTGGAAGATGCCTGAGATGGACGGGGTAGAGACATCGAGACAGATCAGGTCCATAGTAGGCGATGATTCTGCGATAATCATACTGACTGCGTACAACTGGGACGATATCATGACAGAGGCTGTGGAAGCCGGAGTGGACAGCTTTATTGCCAAACCGCTGTTTGTGAATAATGTGATGCAGGAATTCAATACAGCAGCAAAGAAGAAAAATATGATTTCAGGTCATGAAGAGCAAAGAGCGGATCTTAAGGGTCACAAGGTGCTTCTTGCGGAAGATATGGCCGTCAACGCGGAAATTATGAAGGAAGTCCTGAAGATGCGCGAGATAGAAACGGATCACGCGGAAAACGGCAAGATAGCCGTGGAGAAGTTCGCGGCTAGTCCGGAAGGATATTACGACGCCATACTCATGGATATACGCATGCCTGAGATGGACGGCCTTACGGCTACCACAAAGATAAGGGAAATGGATCGTACCGACGCCGGCATGATTCCGATCATAGCACTGACCGCCAATGCGTTTGACGAAGATGTGCAGGAGAGCCTCCAGGCGGGACTCAACGCGCACCTGAGCAAACCGGTCGAGCCGGAGAACCTCTTTGATACTCTGGAAGTGCTCATAAAAGACTGATTTTATTACCCCCGGAAGGAGGAAACCGTATGAAAAAGATACTGATACCGTTTATGCTCGGACTTGCGTTCATTATCACGGTCGGGCTCAGCGGATGCGGAAATCCGCCGCTTCAGGACGCATATGAAGACCTGAACAGTCTTGAAGGAATACATCCTGAGGTATTCTACGACAGTTCCAAAGACATACTGCAGATAAGCCTTTCTGAGGGCTCGGATCTGGACGCGATCTTTGACAAGCTGAATGAAGATGTCAAAGACCAGGAAGTAGGAGGCATTTTCTTCAGGACAACATTTACAACGGACAGCAACTTCATAAAGAAATTCGCTGGAAAAGTAGCCGTGCTCCCGGTTAAATCCATGAGCATGCTCGGAATAGGGCAGGAACTGGCTGATTACAGCGGCGGAGCATGGACGAAGCTTGCTTCCAAAGCGGACATACTGTATCTGGACAGTCCTCTGACAGTCAGCGATTACAAGGGGGTCGCCGCAAAGGATCTGGCAAAAGTGGAGAAGCTCTGGACCGGCGACAGCGGGTTCATGTATATTGAAAAGTTCCCGAATGTAAGAGAGATAGGCGTCGATGTAGGCATGCTGATGACAACCGATCCTTCCGCCGGGGAAAGCGCTGAGACAGACGAGAATACCGATACTGATACCGAAGAAGAAGACAGCGACGCGGAAACGCCGGCATACAGCTTTGATCCGACATTCTCGGACGCCAGTTACTTTACGCCGCTTAAAAAACTGAAGAAGCTGGATCACATCCTTATCGCACCGACAGCCAATTCTTATTCACTGACTACCGACGGGGCAGGATATATCTATGCTCTCAGCAACGTAAGGCCTAACGTTCTCATAAATGAGCCGGAAAAAGAACTGGACAAAGACAATCTCATAAAGATAAAGAATGTCGACATATCGATGCTCGATTCGGACAAATATCTTAAGGACAGGATACTTGAGAGTTTCCTGAAGCCTCAGGTGAAGAGAACATATTACAGGGCAAAGAAGTTCAAAACCAGTTCAAAGACGCCAAGGATAAGAGGCAGGGCGCTTGTTTACATGGCTGAGCCTGATTCACAGGACTGGTCCGGCCACAGGAAGTATTCGGATACCGGATCCATTCTTGATTCGGATGAACTGGGCACGAGAGTAAAGACTCCGAGAAGAGCAGGGGATTACCAGACGTTCATTTACGCGTATCCGGTATACAGCTACAAAGGGCTTTACACTTCAGGCACCAAGGGATATGCCGAGACCTACAAAGTACAGGTATTTGATCTGAAGAAGAAGAGAGCTTATGAGCCGCAGACTGTAGCGACCAAGCAGCCGCCCCAGAGTTTCAGATATCCGAAGGGAAGCCCTCCGGCAAAGAAATGCGGGGATGTAAGCAACTCGAAAGTTTATAAGTTTATCAAGAATATAAAAAAAGTAAAGTGAGCACGTGAAAGAATAACAGGAGCAGGCAATGAAGAAAATCGCTGTTTTAGGCGGAGGCAGAGGTCTTTCGCGCATACTGTCCGGATTGAAACTCTTTCCGGTGGATGTTACTGCAATAATCACCGTCAGCGATGACGGAAGCAGTACTGGAGTCCTGAAAGAGGAACTGAATATACCTGCGGTAGGAGACCTGGGAAAGGTCCTTATCTCCATGGCCAATGTAGGCGAAGACGATATTGACCTGCTCAGTTACCGTTTTGAAAAGGACGGGACTCTTCACAACCATCCCGTCCGCAACATTCTTCTCGCGGCGCTTATCGATCTGAAGGGAAGTCTGACCGAAGCGGCTAAATACATGAGCCGGCTGCTGAATATAAAGGGAACGGTACTTCCTTTGTCTGAAGACAAGGTCGAACTTATAGGAAGGCGTAAGGGTGATGATATAGTCGGGGAAGTCGCGGTAAGCAAGAATGTCCGTGACATAGATTATCTTGCATACGACCACCCTATAGAAGTGGGGCAGGAGGTCATAGATGAAATACTGGCTGCGGATCTTATAGTTCTGAGCCCGGGAAGCCTGTATACCAGCATCCTCCCGCATCTTATCGCGCCGGGAGTACATGACGCCCTTGAGATGACAGACGCCCCTATAATGTACATAGCTAACGTGGTTACCCAGCCCGGGGAAACCGACGGTTATTCTCTCAGTGATCATATAAGTGTTCTGAACAAATACCTTGGAAGACATAAGGTGGATATCGTTGCGGCCAACAATGGAGCCATCGGCACTGAAGTCAGCGATGTCTACCGGACCAAGGAGAGCAAGCTCATAGTTGAAATGGATATTGAGAAAACGAGAGAGATGGGCGCCAGGGTGATAGAAGCAGACATGGTTTCCATAGATGAAAAGGGCAGCATAACCCATGACGATCTGAAGACTGCGTATCAGGTATTCTCATATCTGATGGGACAGGATATGTGATCACGGCTCTGACTGTGAGACCGGCAGAAGATAGAGACATGAAGACTGTCAGAGAAAGTATAAATGATTAAAAAGATTCCAATTCCACTGGCGGGACCGATGCTGGGAACAGCAGCGCTCGGCAGCCTTTTACAAGTATATTCCGGATTTCTGCATGCTGTCTGCGGATGGGCAGCTGCATTTTTGTTGCTTCTGCTTTTTGCAAAGATCATAAGATATCCGAAGATGATAGCAGACGATCTGCAAAGCCCGGTATTCACAGGCATAGGGGCTACTTTTTTCATGGGCATCATGATGCTCAGCACATATCTGGAACCTTTCTTTCACAAAACGGCCCTGGTGATATGGCTGGCGGCTATCATAGGGCACGCGTGCCTGCTGGTCTATTTCATATGCCGGTTCGTGCTTGCCTTCGATCTTGAACTGGTATATCCTTCGTGGTTCGTTATATCTGTGGGACTGGCCACCTGCGGCGCGACAGCGCCGTCATATGGAATGGAAAAAATGGGAACTGTGACTTTCTGGTTCAGCCTGTGCATGTTCCTGATCATGTTCTTCATCGTTACAAAACGATACATCGCGTTACCGGTGCCCGAACCGGCGAAGCCGCTGATCGGGATATATACCGCGCCTCTTGCTCTCTGCATAGTGGCGTATGTCCATTCGGTGCAGAATAAAAGCGCCGCGTTTCTGCTGATCATGCTTTCAGTATCCGCTGCGCTCTATATATTCGCATTGATAAAAATGACCGGTTATCTGAGGATGCCCTTTTACCCGAGCATCGCGGCATATACCTTCCCCTTCGTCATAAGCGCGACGGCAATGCAGCAGTCGGCGCTGTGGCTTGAGGAAACGGGGCAGGGCATAGCTGCGCTGGGTGTTTTTTCGTATATTCAGACAGGGATAGCTGTGGCGTTCGTAATATACGCCTACGTAAGATATATGCTCTGGCTGTTCAGAAAAGAGAAATGATAGTTTTTACCCGGGAAATCATTCTTTATAGTTGCTCATCTCTTTTACAAGGGCGCCGCTTATCCGGACTCCGTCCATCTGCATGGCAAGGATCACTGAACCGCATGACGGCGGAAGGGCAGGAGAGATGTATTCCATCCCGTTTGCTTTCAGTATACTGCGGAACGGGGACAGTATCCTTTCCCCCATGCTGAATATCCCGCCGGTACTGCTGACCATTACCGTCCCGTCAAAACGCACGTGTTTTCTGACTGCTATGGCAAGATCGGCAAGCTCTGCAGCGGCAGACTCTGTGATTTTCTTCCCGTAAGGGTCGTTCTGGTCATACAGATCTGCGCACAGCGGGGCCAGACCCGCTATTCTTGTCCTGTCAAGATCCCATTCTTCAACGACTCTGGTGATCATCTCGTCGTCAGTATTGATATCCAGAGCTTTTTTTACTGCGTCATAGAGAAGTGTCCTGTCATTTCTGCCGTCGCTTTGTCTTTCGAACTCTTTGAGCATGCTCCAGCCGATCCAGTAGGCGCTTCCTTCATCTCCGCCCAGATGGTGGTGCCATCCGCCAACTCTTGCAGAATCGCCGCCCTCGTTCATACCGAAAGCGATGGCGCCGGTGCCTGCGATCACATTGATCCCGGGACGACCCGGCAGAGCTCCGGCGAGAGCGTTCTCGCAGTCGTTGCCGGCCCTGACTCTTATTCCTTCCAGACCGGAAGCGATAGCGTTCTCAATGGGGATCCTGTCCGCTTCTGTATCACCGTATCCGGCGCAGCCGGCAAAAGCGCAGGTGATGTCACTGCGGGTAAGACCCGCTTTATCACACGCCATGTCCGCACCTGTGCGCATGAGTCCGGTGAGGCCATCCAGCCCGCACTGCAGATAATGGCTGCTTCCGCCTGTGTACTCTGATTCTATTTTTCCGCTCTCATTTCCTATGAGGAAACGGGTCTTTGTACCGCCGCCGTCGATACCCAAATAGTATTTCATATGACACTCCTTACTTGTTTATTATTCCGGTGTGACTGATTCTTTTCTTAGAGATCCGCGTTCGATGACTCTGGTTGGAAGAAGGATCTTCCTGACACTGGTTGCGCCTTCATGGCTTTTTCCCTCTCTGATCATCTCGCTCATTCTCTGTACGGCGACCTCGCCTATGCTTTCTGTGGGTACGTCCACAGTAGTGAGGGGAGGGACCATATAACTGCACATGTCATTGTTGTTGAAGCCTATTATACCTACATCCTCCGGACACTTTTTCCCCATACTGTAAAGGGTGCTCAGAACTGCTGAAGCCAGAGAATCGCTACCTGCGAATATGGCGTCAGGAGGCGCCTTCAGATCCATGAGCTCCCGGGTCTGCTCTGAGCAGGTGTCAAGGTCCCACCAGCAGTCCTTTATCAGTGATTCATCGTAGTCTATGCCTGCTTTGCGCAGGGCGTCCCTGTATGTGGAAAGTCTGATCGAATCTGACATCGGTTCGTTGGGGGAACTGCCGCTGATAAGGGCGATGCGTCTGTAACCATGGGCCAGCAGACATCCGATAGCCTGTTTATTGGCCAGCCTGTGGTCAAAACCCACTCCGTTGTAATGATAATCATCCTCATCGTTGTCGATAAAGATGATGTTGGGGATATGAGCGCTTATCTGCTCAAGCATGTCATCGGGGATCCTCTCCATGAGAATGACACCGGTGAGACCGGCGCTGATGAATTCCTGGAATATATTCGGGCTCCGCAGCTCGTTGTACGTCTTGGTGGATGATATTGCAAGATTCTGCGTCTCGCATTCCCGCTCTATGGCTCCGAGTATGTCGGTGAAAAACGGGTCTGAATACTTTTCTGCTGTGATCGAAAGAACACATCCGATCTGCGCTCTTGATGATTCTCTTGCAGGCAGGCTGTAATCCAGACTGCGTACGGCATCGAATATCTTCTTTCTTGTTTCGTCTGTTACCTTGAAACGGGAGTCGCCTGACAAAACTCTTGATACAGTTGCTGGAGAGCAGCCTGCCAGTTCATCGACCTTTCGCTTATTGGACAT
>JAUMVF010000066.1:2602-9974 GCA_030530305.1 Bacillota bacterium | reverse complement strand
GGGAATTCGATCTGCCCTGATATATGGGAGGAAAACAAATGGTATTTGAAAAACTGGCTGAGATACTGGCGGAAAAACTCGACTGTGATATTGAAGATATCACGGAAGACAAAAGTTTCCAGAGCATGGGAATAGATTCTCTGGATACGGTTGCCGTATTCATGGAGCTTGAAGACAGGCTGGATAAAAATCTTGACGTGGATTTTGACAAGGGCATCAATACTGTCGGCGATATGGTGCGTTTCGTGGAAGAGGCCATGAAATAACAGAAGCCGCGGAGGTGATGAAATGATAAGCAGAGAAAAGATCGAGCGGATCAATGCGCTGGCCGCGAAAAAGAAAACAGTCGGGCTTACAGAGGAAGAAAAAGAAGAACAGGCACAGCTCAGGAAAGAGTACATAGAGGCTATCCGTCACAACACGAGAAAGCAGCTGGACAGGATCAGGTTCGTTGAGGATATGAGCCCTGAAGAGCTTGAAGCGGAGAGAAAAAGGAATAAAAACTAACATGAGCCGGTATTCAGACCGGCATATCATGTTTTTTGCAGAAAAAATTCATGACATATGCCATTTATTTTTGTAAAACGGTTTATTTTTTTTTGCGTTTGGTATAATATACATAAGGTGAGTAGAGAAAGGAAGAAATAATGAGACAGGTTTATATGGATTATTCCGCGACCACGCCGGTGAAAAAAAAGGTGCTGGACGCGATGATCCCTTACTTTACGGAACACTACGGTAACCCTTCAAGTCTTTATACCATAGGTCTTGAAGCGAAGAACGCCATATCAGAAGCAAGACAGAGGGTGGCTTCACTTATCGGAGCAGATGAAAAGGAGATATTCTTTACCGCATGCGGTACAGAGTCGGACAACTGGGCGCTTTTCGGTGTTTCGGACGCAAAGAAGAAAAAGGGCAATCATATAATCACAACGAAAATCGAGCATCACGCGATACTCCATTCATGTCAGTTCCTTGAAAAGCATGGATTTGACGTGACTTACCTTGATGTTGACGAAAACGGGTTTGTGGATCCTGAGGATCTGAAAGCGGCCATAACCGATCAGACTGTGATGGTAAGTATAATGATGGTCAACAATGAAGTGGGCACAGTTGAGCCTATAAAAGAACTTGTAAGAGTGACCAAGGAAAAGAACAAGGATATCATTTTCCACACTGACGCAGTTCAGGGACTCGGCAATGTACCTATAGATGTGAAAGATCTGGGAGTAGACCTTATGTCTATGTCAGCCCATAAGATATACGGACCGAAAGGCACCGGGGCGCTGTTCATAAAGAAGGGCGTAAGGCTTTCCAATTATATACACGGAGGAGCCCAGGAGAACAAGCACCGCGCAGGCACAGAAAACCTTGCGGGCATCGTAGGCTTCGGAAAGGCAGCGCGGCTGGCTCAGGAAAATTTCGATGAACACGTAAAGCACTGCAGCAGTCTGAGAGACTACTTCGTCCAGCAGGTGCTGGAGAGAATACCTGACACACAGGTAAACGGCACCATGGAGAAGAGGCATCCGGGAAACGCGAATATAACGTTCAAGTTCATCGAAGGTGAGTCGATACTGCTTCTGCTTGACAGCAAGGGCGTATACGTATCAACAGGCTCGGCATGTTCATCAGCGTCGCTGACGCCGTCCCACGTGCTCACCGCTCTGGGAGTGCCGGTGGAAATGATACACGGTACAGTCAGATTTTCCATAGGAGACTTCACAACAAAGGAAGATCTGGATTACGTATTAGATGAACTGACTAAGATAGTTGCAAGACTGAGAGAGATATCATCAGTATCAGAAAAGAAAGGTTGGTAAAGATGGCTTTATATAACGATACAGTAATGGATCACTTCATGAATCCGAGAAACGTAGGCGAGATCGAGAATCCCGACGGCACAGGCACATACGGAAGCCCCGTGTGCGGAGACATGATGCAGATAACTATAAATGTCGATGACAATGACGTGATCACAGACGCGAAGTTCAAAACTTTTGGCTGCGGAAGCGCGATAGCTTCATCAAGTATGGCTACAGAGATGATCATCGGGAAGACTGTCGATGAAGCTCTGGCTGTGACAAACAATGAGATCATAGATGAGCTGGGCGGACTTCCGGCAGTAAAGATCCACTGCTCCGTTCTTGCGGACCACGCTATCAAATGCGCTATTTATGATTATGCCCAGAAGAACGGCAAGACATACGCCGGACTTGAAGGTTTTGATCCTGACGCGGATGATGACGATGAGGAAACAGGATGCGACGGACCTGCCTGCGGAACAGAAAAGAAATAGCCTCAGGAGCTGGTAACGGAAAAAGCATCAGCAAGACGGCAAAAATCAGGACTGAGAACGATCAGCGGTGATGCATCGGCATTGCCGCTGTATTTTATACACAGGGAACGTGAAAGATGGCAGCTTTTTTAATAATGGCAGCGGCAGCCGCGCTTCTTGCGGGAGCTTACATATTCGTCCTTTTTTCCAGGGCTCTTGAAACTGCCGGGATGGAAAGGAAGAAAAAACGGAGAGTGATCTCACTTATACTCACTCTCGCGGTCTTTGCGTGCGTTTATCTCTTCGCCGGATACGCCGTCATGGCCATCTACGAGGTATTTCTTGCCAGCGCGCTGCTGGAGATACTGAATATATTCCTGAAGAGGACAGGCAGCAGCGGCAGGAGAGAAAAATGGGGGAAGATATATAAAAGCGGTGTACTGACGCTGATCATAGCCTGCGCTGTGCTCATATACGGATACATCAACGTAGAGAATACCGTGGTCACTGAATACAGTCTGAGTACGGATAAGGCCATTCCTGAGGGGCATATGAAAGTGGCGCTGGTTGCGGACCTTCATGCCGGAACGACCTTTATACAGAAGGAATTTGAAGAGCGGTGCAGGCAGATACAGGCACAGGATCCCGACATATTACTGCTGGCAGGGGATATATTTGACGAAGGGACCCCGGAACCGCTTATGCGAAGCGTTACAGAGGCTCTGGGCGGCATAGATACAAAGTACGGAAGCTACTATGTTTTCGGCAATCACGACAACGGCGTCACAGGAAATAACAGGAATTTCAATGACAGTGAGATCACAAAAGAGATGACAGAAAACAGAATTACGGTTCTCGATGATAAAGTGGTCGATGTGGCTGACGGAGTCGCCCTCGCGGGACGAAAAGACAGTTCTTTTGACATGTACAGGGGAAAAAGGAAGTCTGTCAGAGAACTGACAGGAGGCGTGGATGGAAAAGATTATCTCATAGTTATGGATCATCAGCCGAAGGATCTTGAACAGAACGCCAAAGAGGGCGCAGATATGCTGGTATCCGGCCACACTCACGGCGGACAGCTGTGGCCGCTTGGACTTATCGGATCAGTATTCAAATTCAATGAGATGACATACGGCCATGAGAATATCGGCGGAATGGACTGTATCGTCACCTCCGGGATCGGCGTCTGGGGAGCGCCGTTCAGGACGGAAAGGCATTCTGAGATAGTGGTCATAAATATAAAACAGAATAAATGATCATATGATATAATCAGCTGAGGAGACATAAATATGGCGTTTACACATTTACATGTTCATACGGAATACAGTCTTCTTGACGGCGCGTCCAGGATAAAGGACGTAATTGCCCGGGCAAAAGAACTCGGCATGGATTCCCTTGCTGTCACAGACCACGGCGTAATGTTCGGAGTCATTGATTTTTACAGGGAATGCAAAGCCCAGGGCATAAAACCTGTGATCGGATGCGAAGTATATACCGCTGCAAGGACGCTGGATGACAAAGATCCTGAAAAAGACAAGTATCAGGGTCATCTTATCCTGCTCGCGGAAAACAACACAGGTTACAAAAACCTTATGAAAATCGTTTCTCTCGGTTTCACGAGGGGATTCTACTATAAACCCAGGATAGACAGGAGCGTTCTCAGAAAATACAACGAAGGGATAATCGCTCTTTCTGCATGCCTGGCAGGGGACGTCCAAAGAAAACTCCTCAACAATGATTACGAAGGGGCGAAGAAAGACGCTCTGGAGTTCAGGGAGATATTCGGCGAGAACAACTTTTTCCTTGAACTGCAGGATCAGGGACTGGAGGAAGAGACCCGCATACTTCCTATGATGAAGCAGATACATGAAGAAACGGGCATTCCTTTCGTCGCGACCAACGACGTCCATTATGTACGCAGGGAGGATGCAGCTTATCATGACGTGCTTCTGTGCATACAGACCGCGGCTACTGTAGACGAAGAAGACCGCATGCGTTTCCCCAACGATCAGTTCTATCTCAAATCCGAAGACGAGATGAGAAAGATATTCGCAGGGATACCCGAGGCCTGCGACAATACCCATAAGATCGCGGACAGGTGTAATGTTGAGTTCGAGTTCGGCAAGCTCCATCTGCCGGAATTCACGGCGCCTGACGGTCTTTCCAACAGCGAGTATCTGAGAAAACTCTGCGCTGACGGGCTCAGGGCAAGGTATGCCGGTCCCGACGGCAGTCTGTCTGCGAAAAAAGGAGACAATCTCCAGGGAGTGGAGACCGTATCCGAAGAAGAACTGAGAGAAAGACTCGAATATGAGCTTTCCACCATAGAACAGATGGGATATGTGGAGTATTTCCTCATCGTCTGGGATTTCATAAATTACGCGAAAGAAAACGGCATAATGGTAGGTCCGGGAAGAGGATCGGCTGCCGGCAGTCTGGTTGCCTACTGTCTCCGGATCACTGATATAGACCCGATCAGATACAATCTGATCTTTGAAAGATTCCTCAATCCTGAGCGTGTCAGCATGCCTGATATCGACGTGGATTTCTGCTACGAGAGGCGCCAGGAGGTCATAGACTACGTAGTAAGAAAGTATGGTGAGGATAAGGTATCACAGATAATCACCTTCGGTACCATGAAGGCAAAAGCCGCTGTAAGAGACGTCGGCAGGGCTCTGAACGTAAGTTATCAGGAGACCGATGCCATAGCAAAGGCAATACCTTTCGATCTGAAGATGACCATAGACAAGGCTATCCAGACCAATCCCGATCTGAAGGCGTCATATGAAAATGACGATACTGTAAGACGGGTGCTTGACACGGCGCGGGCCATCGAGGGAATGCCAAGACACGCCTCGACTCACGCGGCAGGGGTCGTAATATCCAAAGAGGCAATAGACGAGTATGTACCCCTTTATCTGGCTGAAAAAGGCGTGGCCACCCAGTTCACCATGACGACCATCGAGGAACTCGGTCTTCTTAAGATGGACTTTCTGGGGCTCAGGAACCTGACTGTTATCAGAGACGCTTTGAGCGCCATAGAAAAGAACCACGGGGTGAAGATAGATTTCTCCGGTATGGAATTCGACGATGAAAAGGTCTTCCGTCTCATTTCAAGCGGAAACACAGAGGGAATATTCCAACTGGAGAGCGCGGGTATGACCCAGTTCATGAAAAACTTAAAGCCCGACTGTCTGGAGGATATAATAGCCGGAGTGGCCCTCTACAGGCCGGGGCCCATGGCAAGCATACCCACATATATAGAAAACAAGAAAAACCCGGAGAATATAACATATATCCATGAGAGCATGGAGCCGATCCTTTCGGTTACATACGGATGCCTGATCTATCAGGAGCAGGTAATGCAGACTGTGCGCGATCTGGCAGGCTATTCCTACGGCAGGTCGGATATCATGCGCAGAGCGATGGGTAAGAAAAAGATGGATGTCATGCTCAAGGAGAAGGAGTACTTTATCCATGGGCAGACTGACGAAGACGGAAACACCATCGTTCCCGGATGCGTAAGAAACGGTGTGCCGGCTGATATAGCCGAGCAGATATACAACCAGATGGTAAGCTTCGCCGAATACGCCTTCAACAAATCACACGCGGCGGCATACGCGGTCATAGCCTATGAAACAGCGTATCTGAAAGCATATTACCCGACAGAGTTCATGGCAGCCCTCATGACCAGCGTAATGGGCGATGAAGCGCAGATCTCCAAGTATATAAGAAACTGCAACGACATGGGGATAGAAGTTCTTCCGCCGGATGTTACCGAAAGCGAGGCGGGCTTTACAGTAAAAGACGGGAAGATACGTTTCGGGCTCATGGGGATCAAGAACGTGGGAGCCGGTCCGATCGAAGCCATAGTGAAAGCCAGAAAAGAAAAAGGTATTCCTAAGGATATAGGGACATTCATCAACGATCTTGAACCGGGACAGGTGAACAAGAAGGCTCTGGAAAGCCTGATAAAAGCAGGGGCCCTTGACAGCATCAATGAAAACAGAGCCCAGCTCATGGCCGTCTATGAAAAGATACTTGAATCGGCCCAGAGCGCGGCGAAGAAGAATATCGCCGGACAGATGAGTCTGTTCCAGCTCAACGCCGATGAGATGGAAAACAGCGATTCCGGGACTATAATGCCGGACGTGGCCAACTATGACAAACAGACGCTGACCGCCATGGAAAAAGAGATGCTGGGCGTATATATATCAGAGCATCCTCTGGAGGAGTATCAGGATGTGATCGCGGATATCGTTACTGTGACGACAGACAAGCTCCTGCAGGCGGCAAAAGATCAGGAGAGTGACGAGGGTATGACAGCGCCCGTGCTCCCGGATATATATGACGGAATGAGTGTCACGGTGGCAGGCATAATCGATGGTGTAAAGACGCTTATAGACAAGAACGGACGCCAGATGGCCTTTGTCGACATGGAGGACATGTACGGGGCTCTGGAAGTTATAATTTTTGCCAGCGTATATGAAAAATACAGGGATCTTGTCAGAGAAGACGGGATCGTGATCATAAAGGGACGGCTCAATTTCAAGGAAGGAGAGACTCCCAAGGTCCTTGCCGAAACAGTCACGGATATCAGAGTGGCTGCCGCGGCAGGGAACGGAAACGGAGAAGGCTGGCGTGTGAAGATACGCGCGGGCAGGGATCAGCTTGAGGCTGTAACAGAAATACTTAAGAGACATTCCGGCAATGCTCCCGTGCTCCTGTATGTGGAAGGCGGCAAGGCGCTGAAAGCCGGAAGGGAACTCTGGGTAGACCCGGAGGGACAGCTCATCAGCGAACTTGAACAGCTTGTAGGCATGGGGAACGTAAAGAAAGAGAAAACTGATACGGAGGCACTGTGATATGGAGAGAATAGGCGTACTGACCAGCGGAGGAGATTCACCGGGAATGAATGCGGCTATAAGAGCGGTCGTAAGATGCGGAATAGAAGCAGGTCTTGAGGTGTACGGCATAGAAAGAGGATATGAAGGCCTTATCGACGGCGACATTAAGCCGCTTGATCTGGCATCTGTGGGAGACATACTTCACAGGGGAGGAACTTTCCTTAAGACCGCCAGAAGCGAGCGTTTC
>JAUMVF010000066.1:0-2592 GCA_030530305.1 Bacillota bacterium | reverse complement strand
ACAGAAGGCAGTCACAATGCTGGAAAGCTACAAAATAGGAGGACTGGTCCTCATAGGCGGCGACGGCACGTTAAGAGGAGGTGTGGAGCTGGCCAGAAGAGGAGTTACTGTTATGTGTCTTCCGGGCACTATAGATAATGACGTAGGCTATTCAGACTACACAATCGGGTTTGACACTGCGGTGAATACCGTCCTTGACGCTATCGGCAAGATAAGAGACACGTCAAGTTCCCACGAAAGGGCTACAGTGATTGAAGTCATGGGAAGGGAATGCGGCGACATAGCTCTTTATTCTGCTTTGAGCGGCGGCGCCGAGAGCGTGCTTGTTCCTGAGATGCCGGTCGATATCAATGATATCTGCCGCAAACTGCTGGCAGGCAGGAACAGGGGAAAACTGCACAGCATAATCATAAAAGCTGAGGGCGCCGAAATATCGTCAACGGAACTGGTAAAACAGATCGCAGAAAAGACCGGACAGGATGTGAAACTGGTCATTCTGGCGTACCTGCAGCGGGGCGGTTCGCCTACTGCCCAGGACAGGATCCTTGCCAGTCTGCTGGCCGAAAAGGCTGTGCAGCTTCTGAAGGACGACTCTGACAGCAGAGCCATCGGCAAGATAGGGGAGGAAATCGTGGCCTTCGATCTGGAAGACGCCGTAAAGATGGAAGACCCTATAGACAAAAGACTTATTGAGCTTGCGGACATACTGTCCAGATAAAAAAGAAAATAAAAAAGACCGGAGACATCAGTCTTCGGTCTTATTTTTATCCATGCTTATTCCGATATCGTTATTGATTATACTTCCGAAGGTAATGGACTTTTTGCCGAACTTTTCCCTGATAAGGTCCATGGTTTCATCGAGTTTCCCGGCTTTAGCATCGGGTTCGCTCTCGCCCCCGAAGAATGAAAGCTGAACGTCTTCATCCCCGTCACTCAGATTGATGCCGGTGACGGACAGCAGCCTTATTGGCCGGTCCATATTCCATGAGTCACGTATTATTTCCAGCGCGGCTCTGAAGATCTCATTGGTGTTATCAGTAGGCGAATCCAGTTGTTTCTGCCGCGATATGACTTTCAGGGACGTATCCTTTATGTCCACTTTGACGCCGGATGCTTTCAGTTCGTATTTGCGGAGTCTTCCGGCGACTGTATCCGAAAGGGAGATAACGGCGGTGCGTATATCCTGCTCCCCGGAAAGATCGCGGGAGAAAGTCACGCTGTTGCCGACGGATTTGATCATTCTCTTCTGGGTCATGGGAGCCACAGGGGAGTCATCAAGGCCGTTAGCATACAGATTCAGCATTTTACCCTGTTTTCCAAGAAGTCCTGTGAGCCATGCCTTGTCTGCCTGTGCCAGAGCGCCGATGGTGCGGATACCGTTGCTTTCAAGTTTTTCGGCGGTGGCGCTTCCCACAAAGAACATTTCGCCCACAGGAAGAGGCCAGAGTATATCTTTATAGTTTTCTCTGCTTATCACAGTAGTCGCGTCGGGCTTTTTATATTCGCTCCCCATTTTCGCGAATATCTTGTTGAAAGACACGCCGGCGGAAAGAGTAAGACCCAGTTCTTCCTTTACTGCCGCCCGGATCTCATCCGCGATCTTTTTCCCGTCACCGAAAAGGCGTCTGCTTCCGGTCACATCGAGCCATGATTCGTCTATGCTGAAAGGCTCTACAAGGTCTGTGTACCTCTGATAGATGGCGTTTATACGCCTGCTGTAATCCTTGTATTTGTCATGGTGGGGCGGGACGACCTTAAGAGAAGGGCATTTCCTGCGGGCCTGCCACAGGGTCTCCGCGGTAACTATGCCGTATGATTTGGCTATTTCGTTCTTTGCCAGTATTATTCCGTGGCGGTTTTTGGGGTCGCCGCATACCGCCATGGGAAGGTCCGCCAGTTCGGGATGATCCAGCAGTTCCACCGAGGCAAAGAATCCGTTCATATCACAATGAAGAATGGTCCTGTCTTTCATAATCGGATTATACCATACACCGGCAGGTTTCACTCCATATAAACGGTGGAAAAAGAAACGCGCATATTGTATAATAAGCAGGCACGCCGGTTCTGCGCGGAAAAAGCGGGCCGGCAGGAGGAGAAGTATGAGTAATGTTATGGTCTGCGTGACTCAGCAGAAGACTTGTGACCGCCTCATAGAGCGGGGAAGTCTGCTGACAGGCAGCAAAAAAGATGAACTGTTTGTAATACATGTAACGCCAAAGAGCTTCGGCGCCATGAGCAGCTCGGAGGAAGGGGCAGCGCTGGATTATCTGTATGAGAAAGCCATGGAATACGGCGCCAGTCTTACTGTGGTAAGATCGGAGGACATACTTAAGACACTCCTCGATCTTGTGGATAAACACAGGATAGAAACGGTGGTTCTTGGAGAAACGGGAAACGTATCCAGCAGCGAGGGGCTGATAAAGGAATTTGAAGATAAGGTCAGCGGCCGCGCTGAGGTGGTGATAGTGCCGTCCGGAACGGGGAACTGACCTGGCCGGGAAGAGTAAAAAAAGATTACTGCGTATCAGAAGATGCGCAGTTTTTTGTTATCAGAAAACCCCGCGTTCGACGCGGGGTTCAGTGGACGCTATG
>JAUMVF010000065.1 GCA_030530305.1 Bacillota bacterium | reverse complement strand
AGAAACGTAGCCAAATACAATGACAATGATAACTGCCACAAAGATGGTTATCGGTTTTTTTACACTGAATTTGGCTAACATCCCGTCTCCTTTGTTTTCAAGGCTTTTATTATAATACAAAACACGCGCTCAGGCAAAGCCCGAACGCGTGATATAACCATTTCCTTTATCAGAGTACTTTACTGAAAAAATCCTTGGCCCGCTGGCTCTTTGTATGGTCGAATATCTCCGTGGGACTTCCCTGCTCAACTACTACGCCTTCGTCGATGAAAAGTATCCTGTCTGCCACTTCTCTGGCAAACCCCATCTCGTGGGTGACTATGACCATGGTCATGCCGCCTTCAGCCAGGTTTTTCATTACATCGAGAACCTCGCCGACCATCTCAGGGTCAAGAGCCGAAGTCGGCTCGTCGAAGAGCATGATCTCAGGATCCATGGCAAGAGCCCGCGCTATAGCAGCTCTCTGCTTCTGACCGCCTGAAAGTGACGGCGGATATACGTCCACCTTATCTGAAAGGCCCACTCTCGCAAGAAGCTCTTTCGCTGTCTTTTCAGCGTCTTCTTTCGACATGGTGCCGGTCTGTACGGGAGCCAGTGTGACGTTGTCCAGAGTCGTCATATGGGGAAACAGATTGAAATTCTGGAACACCATTCCCAACTTCTGTCTTACCTTGTTGAGATCAACGCCTTTTTCGTTTATCTGCTCCCCGTCAAGGATGATCTTGCCGCTTGTAGGCTCCTCAAGCAGATTCAGGCATCTAAGGAACGTGCTTTTACCTGAACCTGAAGGCCCTACGACACAGACCACTTCCCCGTCTTTTATAGTTTCTGTTATTCCTCTCAGCACCTGGAGATCGCCGAAGGATTTATGAAGATCAACTACGTCTATCACTTACAGCCATCCTCCTTTCCGCACAGGCAACTACTCTTGAAAGCGGTATAGTAAGGCAGAGATAAACTATAGCGACTCCAATGTATGCTTCCCAGAACTTGTAGCCCATGCTTGCCCAGAGCACGCCTTTTCTGGTTATCTCTTCTATAGCTATTACCGAAAGAACAGCTGTCTCTTTGATCAGCGTTATAAATTCATTACCCATTGCAGGCAGGATGATACGTATAGCCTGTGGTATGATAACGTATCTCATTGTCTTTCCCTGTGTGAGGCCAAGGGATCTTGCCGCCTCGGTCTGTCCCTGGTCGACTGCCTGGAGCCCTGCTCTGATGATCTCTGCCACGTAAGCCGAACTGTTGATGCCGCAGGCGATGATCCCGACCAGTACACCGGTCCCCCGCCACGTGAAATCGATGCCGAAGCCCTGAATAAGGGCCGGCACGCCGTTGTACCATATCAGGGCCTGTACCAGCAGAGGCGTTCCTCTCAGGATCTCAACGTATACAGAGCCTATGGCGCGCAGCACTTTCAGTTTTGACATCTTCATGAGCGCTACCAGCAGGCCCAGCGCAACGCCGAGTATTACGGCAAATACCGTGATCTCCAGAGTCGTGGTCACACCGGTAAATGCCTTTTGTATGCCGGTAAGATAATCCAATTGCGAATCCTCCTCGCTTCAAACTGAAAAGGTTTGCACGAGGCAAACCTTTCCATGCAAAAAGTCTTTATCAGTATCTGTCTTATTTAACTCCTTCGATCTCATATTTGTCGCAGAGTTCCTTGTACTTGCCGTTTTCCTTAAGGTTGGCAAGTCCTGCGTTGATCATGTCGAGAAGTTCTGTGTTGCCCTTCTTTACAGCGATGCCGAACGGGTCGGAATCAAGTGCATCGCCTACTGCCTTGAGCTTGCCGTCAGCCTTGGCAACATATGACTCTGTTACAGGCTTGTCATTGATAACAGCATCTATAGTGCCTGTCTCAAGGTCCTTAAAGGCTACGTCAAGTCCGTTGTAAGTCTTCACATGCTTGATCTGTCCTGATTTTCTCAGGGCGTTCGCCTTCTGAGCTCCGGTTGTTCCGATCTGTACGCCAACGATGTCGTCTTTGCCAAGATCATCAACAGACTTCACGTCTTTGTTGCTTGCGGCTACTGCTACAACAAGTCCGGAAATATAGTATTCATCCGAGAAGTCAACCTGCTCTTTTCTTTCATCAGTGATCGAAAGGCCGGATGCAACGATATCGATATTTCCTGCCTGGATAGCCGGGACGAGTCCGTCAAACTCCATGTTCTCCCATTCAACTTCGAAGTTCTGATCTTCAGCGATAGCGTTGATCAGCTCATAGTCAAATCCTGACAGTTCGCCGGATTCCTCGTCTGTTGTGTCAAACGGCGGGAATGTCGGTTCCATGGCAGCTTTGAAAGCTCCGTTGCTTCCGCATCCTGTAGTTGCAAATGCTATGCCCAGCGCCAGTACAAGTGTCATGGCAACTACGACAGCAGTCTTCATGAATTTTTTCATTTCAATTCCTCCAATTAAGTTTTTTTATTCATTAATTGATAATAATTATTCATTACTTTTCTATAATACACTATTGCAGTAACGATAATCAAGTATAAATATAACGGGTTTCAGAGAATAAATTCTTCCCGGTACGATAGCGTTTATCACACAAATCGCCGGCTTACAGGTTTATTCCCACTCCTTCTCTGATCAGCCCTATAGTTTTATTCCTTCTCTTTCCCTCAGCAGTTCTATAGCTTCTTTTCCGGTCATGTGCTCAATGGTTATCTCAAAGACTGTCATAACTTTGAAAAGCTTATCTATCTCATTCATGTATCCTTCTTTGTTGTCCGGCGCGAATCTTTCCCCAATCATCAGAGCCGCCTTCATCTTCTCCTCCTGGTCCTCAATGATCCTTATACGGCCAAAACATATAACGCTGCGGTAATATGTGGTCACCCTTTCCTGAACTATGTCATCCTTTTCAATAACACAGTATGACACTTTTTCATGGTTCATCGCTGCATCATTCTTGTGACCGGTCTTAGCGCCGTGAAAATACAGTTTACCGTCTTTGTATACGTGGCTCACCGGAACTGTATAAGGATAATCATCATCTCCCAGAAGACCCAACACACCTGATGTACTGTTTTTGAGTATTTCTATACATTCATCTTCTGCGAGCTGCTGTTTGAATCTTCTCATTTTTCTGAACATTGTCATCACCTCTTTACCGCATAATTCTACTAAATACTCAGAGCCGTGTCCAGTTGTTTCACCCTTTACCAATGTATGATAAAATATCACTGTAATATGAATGATTCAATTGGTCAGAAAACAATTCAGACAATACACTTCAGAGAGGAGACTAAAATGATCAGAAAAGCAGCTTTTGTATTAGTTTCTGTAATAGTTTGTCTGGGAATGCTCATAAGCCTCCCGGCAAATACTGTGTCCTTTGCCGACACTGACGGGGGCGGACAGGAAACAAATGAGCCTTCCGCAATATCAGATCCCTATCTCAAACAGGATATTTCCGGTTTCTATTCCGGAGGGAATCTGGCGCTTCCCGAATCAGTGACAGATGAAAACATTACTGTAAATGCCGAAAAAAACACTATCACCTTTAAGTGTACTCAGGAGCAGTACTCTTCCGGGAAATTCGTGATCGGCAGCAAATTCAACTTTGACTCTGCGGCGCCGGTAGGCAGGATATCAGTCGACGGACTGGCAGACAGGAAACTCAAAGTTTCGGTCAGCGTCTTTCTGGATGATGGGACAGAACCTGCGGCAGTCTTTAACCTGAAAAACCAGATGGGAAAGAAAGCATGGGATAAAGCAGGCGACCTGACGAAAGATGTGCTTGATATGGATATCACCGGGGAGCATCAGGTGTCTTTCTCCATAAACATCGAAAACGCCGATACTGAGAACCCGGATCAGAAATATACGGTAATGCTCCGTTCTCTTGAATTTTCTGAGAGTTCTCTTCCAGTCCTCTATTTCGATATAGATGAAAGCCTCACGACCATCAATGAGATGAATTCGGATCCTGAACACGACACCGAGTGCTACGGTCAAGTGACAGTGCAGGTTCCCGATGGCTACAAAAGCGAATACTCAGACGACGTTTTCAAAACGAAGACATACGACCTAGACTATATCAAGGGCAGAGGCAACTCCACATGGGATTCAGACAAGAAGCCGTATAAGGTAAAACTTGATAAAAAAACTGATCTGTTCGGGATGGGCAAGAACAAGCACTGGATCCTGCTGGCCAACAGATACGATAACAGCCTGCTTAGAAACAAGATCACCTACTGGCTGGGAGATCAGCTCGGGATGCCTTACACCCCTCAGCTGGTTCCGGTTGATGTGGTTATGAACGGCGAGTATTACGGCAGTTATTTCCTTTGCGAGCAGATAAGGATAGATCCGTCCCGCGTTGACATTGATGATCTGGAAGCGGACGATATGCAGATCGTGACCACAGAACCCGAGATCACGGGCGGATATCTTATTTCCATGGGCTCTGAAGATAATGGAAAAGGCGGAAATGACATAGGCACCAAACGAGAAGCATTCCTTCTGGAGAAGCCGGAATTTGAAGATTACATGAATACGACCCAACTGGAATACATAAAGAAATACATGCAGAAAACCGAGAACGCGATCTTCGGCAAAGACTTCAAGGACGCTAAAGGGGTAAGCTATTCCAAATACCTTGATGTGAATGCCGCAATCGATTACTTCTGGATCCAGATGTTTACTCTGAACGGTGACGCGTATCTTTCCAACAGCACTTACCTCTATAAGACGAGGGATTCAAGTCTTGGAGCCGGCGATGGCAAACTCTTCTGGGGACCTTTATGGGATTTCGACTATGTTGCCTGGGGCGATCTTGAGTACAATTACTACAATGTCACGGGATTCCCGAGAAACATGACCCGGGTCAACAGGCTTCTTAAAAACAAGACCTTCGCGAAAAAGTACGTTGCCAGATGGCCTGCCATAAGAACAAAACTCCAGGAAATCGTAGAAAGCGGAGGCCAGCTTGACAAGTATTACGAGCAGATGATCATTTCCCAGCGATACGATAATGAAAAGTACGGCTACTACGGCGAGGAAGAATACGAAGACGATTACGCCAAAGCCGTTACCGAACGCACCTATAAAGCAGAGATCGAACAGCTCCGCACCTGGATCAAAAAGCGTATAAAATGGGTAGACGCCAACGTCAATAAACTTATACCGAAAGACTATAAAGTAACCTTCAAGGCCAAAGGCAAGGTATATAGGACCAGAAAGGTCACAGGCGGAATGGCAATAGGCTCGTTGCCAAAGGGACCTGCTAAAAAAGGCTATACATTTAAGGGATGGTACTACAATAAGAAAAAGATAAAAGCCGGTACCATAGTCAGACAGAATATGACTGTATACGCCAAATATGTGAAAAAGAGCAAATACAAAGCGGCTAAGAAACTGTATTTCCTCTACAGCAAGGATTCCGTCAATTTATACGACCAGACATATTACAAAATGCCGTATACTGTAAGACCTCTTTCCGCGACCCCTAAGATCAAGTGGTACTCTTCCAACAAGAGCATAGCCACAGTCTCTTCCACCGGCCGTGTGAAACTGAAGAAGACAGGTAAGGTCACCATAACCGGAAAGATATCAAAGAAAGTCAGAAGATCCTACACGCTTTATATATGCAATTACGATTCGATGAAAGAAAGCCCGAAAAGCGTGAAATTAAACAAGACATTCATGAAGCTGAAGAAAGGCAGATACGCTAAGCTGACGCCTAACATCAATCCGGTAAAATGCTACCATGAACGCGGCAAGTTCATTTCCATGGACAAAAAAATAGCGACTGTATCACAGACCGGCGTTGTAACAGGCAAGAAGAAAGGCACAACGTATATCCTGTACTACATGCGCGAATGCGACAAGTATGCTAAATGCAAAGTAAAAGTAACAAAGAAATAGATACGCGGAATATAAAAACCCCCGGGCAGCTGATGTCCGGGGGCCTTTTTGTTATCAGAAAACCCCGCGTTCGATGCGGGGCTGTTTTTTATGCTTATTGCTTTTTCTTTATGTTTATTACTTTCTTTTTTCTTTTGTGGTATCGATGGCAAGGCATACAGAAGACGCTGTAGCAGCCAGTTTTCCGGTATCCTTGCTGTAACCTTCACAGGCTATCTGGATCACTCTTTTGCCCGTCGCGGTCGCTTTTGCTTTTACTATGAAAGTATCCCCTATCTGAATAGGCCTTATATACTTCACATCCAGACTGATAGTCGGCGCAAAAGGACTTCCCGCGCAGAACCTTGCGAGAGCTGTGATAGTCATGTCGAATGCTCCGCAGAATGCCCCGCCGTGGAGGGCTCCCACACGGTTCGCCTGGTTTTTAAAGGTCGGAAATTCAAATGTAATGCTGAGTTCATCGAAATTGCAGTCCGTATACTGCCCTTCCATCTGCCCGTTGTACAGTTCCTTCTGGTCGACATTGTTGTCGATCATGGTGAATTCCATATATTTTTCAAGCCGCTCCTGTCCGTCCTCGATCTTTGCATTCTCATTCATGAAATCTTCGAGTTTCTTCTGCGCAGCTTTAGTATCTACTATGCTTTCTTTTGCCATCTCTTCTTCCTCCATGTGCCTTTTCAAACTGACAAAAATATATTACTTTTTTCCTTCTGCCCTGTCAAATTATCTTTACAGGACCCGCCTCTTGTTGTATAATCACAAAGTACGAAAATTCACGGCAAACGCTGTGATCCATATGCGCCATTAGCTCAGCTGGATAGAGTAGCGCACTACGAATGCGAAGGTCTGGGGTTCGAATCCCTAATGGCGCGCCAGAAAAGACGGAAGCAGAATGCTTCCGTCTTTTTTCTTTGATCTGTATGTGACTGCCCCCATGTGCCCGGGCAAAAGGAAACCCACGAATGTCGAATCCGCAACCGTTGAAAAAATGTTGCTAATTTCGTATATGATGATTAGCAACATTTTTGGTGCGTTTGAATCGCCTGTTTTCGGGTGTTTTTGATATCAGCCACGGTCATAGCAAAAAACAGACCTCTCAATCGTTGAAATAATGTTGCTATTAGGGGTTAATTGTAAATTAGCAACATTTTCAATGGGTTTGAAGGCTCTCTATATGGCAATTTGCATAATTCAAATCATTTTGATACTTGACCGCACTTTCCGAAGCAGCTACTGTCCGCTGCCTGCAGGATATATCTCTATGATCTCTTCAGAGTTCACTGCTTCTTCAACCAGCTTTTCCACATCGAGAGCGCTTTCGGACTTCAGGATCCTTTCTAACTTAGGTTTGGTCACCGGATGTTTAGGAAGGAACACTGTACAGCAGTCTTCAAAAGGCTGTATCGAAGTCTCGTAAGTGTCTATCTCCCTGGCTTTATCCATGATATCTACTTTATCCATGGCGATCAGCGGTCTCATGACCGGAAGCTGCACCGCCTGATTTGTCACGATGAGAGCTTCGGCGGTCTGGCTTGCCACCTGCCCCAGGTTTTCCCCTGTAATGAGAAATCCGCAGTCGTTCTTCAGAGCCAGTTTCTCAGCGATACGCATCATGAATCTGCGCACGTGTATCGTCGTTTCATCTTCCGGGCAGTTGGTCACGATCTGCTCCTGTATGGGCAGCAGATTTATGACATGCAGTTTGAACCTGCCGCAGTAAACTGCCACCAGAGAAGCCAGTTCTTCCACCTTTTCCTGAGCTCTCTGGCTCGTATACGGATAGGAATGGAAATGGACCGCTTCGATGAGCATTCCCCTTTTGGCCATCATCCATGTGGCTACAGGGCTGTCTATGCCGCCTGAAAGCAGGCTCATGCCCTTACCATTAGTCCCCAGAGGAAGCCCTCCGAAGCCTGATATCTTTTCATGATATATATACGCCCTGTCTTTTCTCACATCAACATGAAGAAGACAGTCGGGATCGTGCACGTCCACCTTGAGGACTTTGCATCCTATGAGTACCTTGGCGCCTATGATACGGGAAATCTCCGGTGATTTGACCGGGAAACTCTTATCTGCCCTCTTGGCTTCAACTTTAAAGGTCTTTATGCCGTCTTTCTTTATGAGTCCCAGCATATATTCCACTGCTGCCGCCCCGATCTCGTCAAGGTCCGGTTCAGCCTCTATTGCCGGGCTTATTGAATCCACGCCGAATGCTTTTGATATGTCTTTGATGAGTGTCTCTCTGTCTATTTCCTTGTCTGCGTGAACGAAAATAAGGCCCTCATGACGTGTCACTGTCACGTCGCCCAGCCTGTGTGTCAGCCTCTTTATTCTGTCTGCAAGCATCTTTTCAAAGTAAGGTTTGTTCATGCCTTTGAGCGCGACTTCGCCGCACCTTACTATCATTATCTGTTTTTCGTTCAATTGAACCTCCGTCTGCTGGTATTATCTGCCGGAAACCGGAAAAATATCAATAATTCCATGGTTTCCATAATATTGCTTATTAACTATCTGAATGTTCCCAGTTTTCTGAATCTTGTGACCGCTGCTTTGAGCTTATCAAGGCAGTAGTCCATCTGCTCTTCAGTCTCAAAACCGCCAAAACTGAACCTTAGAGCGCTTTCTATCGCCTTATGGTCAAGTCCCATGGCCTTGAGCACATGGCTGTCTCCGTCCTTGTTTGAAGAGCACGCAGAACCTGTGGAAACGTATATATCATCCTCTTCCAGAGTATGGAGTATCACTTCCCCTCTGGTTCCGGCAAATGAAATATTCAGAACTGACGGACACACATCGGGAC
This sequence comes from Bacillota bacterium, assembly GCA_030530305.1. Classification (GTDB taxonomy): domain Bacteria; phylum Bacillota; class Clostridia; order Peptostreptococcales; family Anaerovoracaceae; genus RGIG7111. The sequence goes on along the minus strand of JAUMVF010000065.1, from coordinate 1,332 downwards.
CTTCTTCCGGTCCGTTTACTGTTATATCCTTTATCTCTGTCTTTATTCCTTTAAGCAGGTATTTCTTCATTGCCGCCATGGTGCCGCGCATCTCATCTGCCGAAGCCATATTTATATCGACAGCTTTTCCCAGGCCTGCTATCGCGGCGACGTTCTCAGTCCCCGAACGCATGCCCTTTTCCTGGCCGCCGCCTGTCATCATAGGCGGAACAGACAATCCGCTGTTTATATAAAGAGCTCCGATTCCCTTTGGGCCGTGGATCTTATGTCCGCTCACCGAGATCATATCCGCGTAAGCGCCTTTTTCCCCGGCCGCTGCCAGATGTCCTGCGCTTTCAAGCTTGAAGTAGGACTGAACAGCGTCAGTATGAAAGATGATACCTGTGTTTTTCTCTCTGTTCTCTCTGTTATATCTGTCCTTGATCCGTCCGATCTGCTGCACGGGCTGCACCGCCCCTGTCTCGTTATTTACATGCATCACAGAAATCAGTATGGTCTGATCGTCTGTCTCCGCTTCCAGCCTTTCCGGATCAACGATGCATCTGCTGTCCACAGGCAGATAAACTACCTTGAAACCTTCGCTTTCAAGCCGCCTGCACGTTTCAAGCACCGCAGGGTGTTCCACGCAGGTGGTAATGATCTTATTGCCCCTTCTTTTTCTGGCGTGAACTGCGCTGTAAAGGGCAAAATTGTCAGCCTCTGTGCCGCCGGATGTGAAAAAGATCTCCTTCGGATCTGCCTTCAGCGAATCCGCCACAACGCGCCTTGATTCCTTCAGAGCTTTCTCCGCAGTGATCCCCAGGCCGTACAGCGAAGATGGATTGCCGAAATCATCCTTCATGTATCTGATCATCTCATCTGTGACCCTGTCATATTGTTTAGTTGTCGCGCTGTTGTCCAGATAAACGAACATTTTCTCTCCCGCAATATCAGACCAGCGAGAAAAGCCCGCTGGTCCTGTGATAATCGTCAGTATTTTGTATGTGCCTGCTATTTGGCGTAATCAATGGCTCTCGTCTCTCTGATGACGTTGACCTTGATCTGTCCCGGATATTCAAGCTCCGATTCGATCTTCTTGGAGATATCCCTTGCCAGGAAAACGATCTCATCATCGTTGACCTGCTCAGGTCTCGCGACTATCCTGATCTCACGTCCGGCCTGAATTGCAAATGACTTCTCAACGCCCGGAGTAGTATCAGCGATCTCTTCCAGTTCCTTGAGCCTCTTGATGTATGTTTCCAGAGTTTCTCTTCTGGCTCCCGGCCTTGCCGCTGAAAGCGCGTCAGCCGCCGCTATAAGGACAGCCTCCATAGACTTAGGCTCATAATCGCC
>JAUMVF010000064.1 GCA_030530305.1 Bacillota bacterium | reverse complement strand
CATGGAGGAAGAAGACGCGGATCTCTATAAGGAGATAGACAAGTGGTTCTCTGAGATACTGCCTTACCCGCCGCAGTGCAGGGATCAGGAAAAAGTGGTCTGCTTCTTCAAGACCGAGAACTCTGATGAGATGATGAAGCTGATCAATCCGGCTTTGTGGCTTTTGGAGAAATACAATCATCCGTACTATATGGTCTATACCAACTTCCCCGGGGAGATAGTATATGAGGACGAATACCAGGTGGCTGTAAAGGTAGAGGAGATACCTGCAATTGAAGAAGTGCAGAATTCCTGGACGCCGGAGCTGGATGAAAACGGATTGCGGAAGGCGGACTGAAGAAAGACGGGCGGCCGGGTTCCGCCGCGGCTCGTATGAAGACAGGCTGTCGGATTCCGGTGCGGCTCGTATGAAGACAGGCCGCCGGACACAGGGCGGCCGGAGGAGCAATGAAAGAGACTTTTGATTTACAGGATTATCTGATCCGCGGAGTTGAGCGGGTCGTGGCGGGGGCCATGAAGGCTACGCTGAAGGATCCGAGAGAAAGCGCATATATGATCAGGTTTGCGGCGGCAAGCAAGGCGGCGTCGAAGCGGCGCAAGGGTCTAGAGAAAGGAGGCCTGCACGTTCCGCCGTTTCTGATCGCGAGCATCACCAGCGCGTGCAATCTGCACTGCGCAGGGTGCTATTCCCGTTGCAACGAAGCGACCACCGACGATGAGCCTGCCCGGCAGCTGACCGGAGATCAGTGGCTCGGGATATTTGAAGAGGCTGAGGAACTCGGCGTGAGTTTCATACTTCTGGCAGGCGGCGAACCGCTGCTCAGGCGCGACGTCATCGAGGCCGCAGCGAAAAAGCCTTCGATCATGTTTCCCATATTCACCAATGGACTTCTCATAGACGAGAAGTATCTGGATATGTTCGACAAGAACAGGAACCTGATCCCGGTGATCAGCATTGAGGGGGAACGGGCTTTTACCGATGAGCGCCGGGGCGAAAATGTCTACGATATGCTCGGCGAAAAAATATCAGATATCAACAGGCGGGGGCTGATCTTCGCCGTTTCCATAACAGTAACCAAAGACAATATCGAAGAAGTCACATCAGAAGAATTTGTGAAAAAACTCGCGGGCAAAGGCTGCAAGGCTGTCGTTTACGTGGAATACGTACCGGTATCTGAAAGCATTGCAGAGAGCAACAACGCAGCAGCCGCAGGCGAGGGCAGAAGTCTTGCGCCGGGGGATGAAGAGAGGGCTTACCTGGACGGGCGGATCGCGGCGCTGAGAGAAAGCGGGCTTGATACCATGTTCATATCATTCCCGGGCGACGAGAAGAGTTCAGGCGGATGTCTGGCCGCGGGAAGAGGTTTTTTCCATATCAATTCACACGGAGGCGCGGAGCCGTGCCCCTTCTCACCTTTCTCGGATGTCAATGCGGCAGAGACTTCGCTGAGAGAGGCGCTGGACTCGAAACTGTTCGGGGCGCTGGAAGAAGGCGGCCTTCTGAACGACGACCACGAAGGCGGCTGCGTGCTGCACGAGAAGCGGGCACAGGTAGAAACCATACTCAGGCGCATGTAGGGAGTCGCAGAGGATGAGAAAGACGCATATAGAACGCAGCGGAACATGAGAGAAATGAGTATAAAAAATCCCGGGAGAGGTTTCCCGGGATTTGGTTTATCAGGTAATCAGCGAATCCTGAGCGGAACTCAGCGGATACTGATTGGAACTCACCTTACGCGGATATTGACAGTCACGGTCCTGGTCTTTGCTTTGTAGTTGCCGGTTCCGGCAGCTTTAATTCTGACCTTCAGTTTGTAGGTTTTTTTCTTGAGGCCTTTCTTTACGGTTATCTTTCCGGTCTTCTTGCTGACAGAGATCTTACTGTTGCCGCCTGATTTGGTGTAGGTCTTCTTGCCCTGGCCTCTGCTGGTGAATTTGTACGCTTTTGAGGCAGGGATGGTCTGAGCTTTTTTCTTCAATGCGGAGTGTTTGATCTTCGCGGTCTGGCCTTTGACTGCCAGGGTGTTCGCTGCTTTTTTGATAGTGAACTTTTGGGTGACGGAGCCGGTGTAATCGGAGCTGTCGCTTTTTGCCGTTATGGTGACGCTGGCTTTTCCGGCGTTCTTGTTGTTACTGTAGGAAACAGTGTAATCGGCGTTGAGCGCGAGAGTTCCAGCGTTATCGGTTATTTTGACGGCCGGCTCCCGGTATTCCCCGTTGTACGTAAGAGTTTTCAGACCGCTGACAGTGATATCGCTGTCGGACATGTCTTTTTTCGCACCGGCAGGAAGATAAGGGATCTGGGCCTGGGTCATTGATCTGAGCCAGGTGGCGCCGGTGCCCCGCTTCATATCAAGGGTGTTGATGATGCCGCCGCGGACCGCGGTCACATCTCCGTCGAGGACGATGTTCCCCAGAGAACTGATGACATACAGTTTTCCGTTGTTCTCGCCCAGATAGATCATCTCGTGTCCGCTGAAGAACAGCACTGCCCCCGCAGGAAGGCGTTTGATGGTCTCAGCTTTTTCCTCGTCTGACATACCTGAGAGGGCCCATTTCTTCACAGGCTGGCTCATCTGCAGCGTTGTGTTTCTCGCAAGCTCCAGCCCAAAGCATTTATATACGTCACGGACGTACCCGGAGCAGTCTTCGGATCCCATCTGGCCGCCCCATCCGTATATATCACCCAGTTGATTCATGGCGACCATAACGATGTTGGAAGTAGTGAGCGGAAGGAAGCCTTCGCTGACTTTCCTGTTCTCGCCGATGAGGCAGAGTTTTTTATCATAAGTTCCGTCGGTTTTTCTGACCGGCATCCAGACAACGTGGTTGTTGTGGGCGGTCCTCTTATTGATATAGCCGCCTATCTCTTCTTCGGAGGCAAGTTCAAGGCATGTTCCCATGGGGAGTTTTACACTTGAAAGTTCCGGAGTGTATTTGGATTCTTCTGTATAGATCTTGTCGTCATAGACAACGAGAGTTTTGTCTTTGCCGAAATCCCAGGCTTCCAGCCACTTGTCCCGGTCTGCGCATATCGCGATGTCTTCTATGCTTATCCAACCGGAAGTACAGGACGTCCTGGCTGAATAATACTGACCGTCTGCGGATTTTGCCTGGATGACCATCGGCTCGTTCACACGGACCATGGAAAGATAAAGATTTCCGTTGTCAGGGTCATCCGGATCCTCCAGAAGAGGAGTGTCGGAAGGGAAAGCGAGCAGGTTTGCGCGTTTTGTGCAAATGGCGAACTGCGAATCCATACTGGCAGTCGCAGTCGGATCGACCGTATTGTCGACCATAGGCTTGTAGATATGCTCATAAGCGTCAGCGTAGTTGTCGTATCCTGTTCCATTCTTATCATATTTGGCGCCCCAGCCGTAGAAAGTTTTTGCGTCGGCCTGGGCCGAACTATTGAGCGACTGCGCCATCTGCTGACCGTTGAAAGTCATGTTATTCAGGCTCCAATCAGCAAGGTCAACGACCCCGGTGCTGCCGTCTTTGATGATGGACTGATTGATGTCCGCGATATCTTCAGGACCTGCCAGCACCTTGTCCGGATCGTTCATCTTATCGGTCCAGTAGGACGCTTTGCTCATTTCCGCGGTCACGTCCGGCATGTAGCGCACGGCGGCGCCTGCGGTGACCGTGAAGGTAGATATAACGAATACTGTCAGTACCAGAACTGATATGATTTTTCCAAAAGATCTCATAAAAAACCTGCCTTGTCTAATCGTTCAAAAATATCTTTTTATATTATACTTGATGCTGCGGGAGGTTGGAAGAGAAATGTCGGCGGAGCAGTGATGCAGGGGCATTTAAGTGAAATGAATATAAAGCAAATAGGTGATATAATACAGAAAAGAGGATGAAAATCACAACGGAAGCCATGGAAGCACAGGGTTTTGTGAAAGACGCGGACGGGGAATTCCGGGTGCCGGAGGACGGCGGACTGAAAATGAACGTGCCCGCGGACCTTATACCAAAGTGCCCCGACGGGTCAAACGTGGCCATGAACCTGAGAGCCGACGATTCCTTTGTGGAGGATGAAGGATGGCACAAGGCGTCGGCGGCGTATTCGGATTATCTGCGCGCCAATGAAGAGGGGCATGTGCTTTATCTGGAACTCGGCGTGGGAGCCAATACTCCGGTGATAATCAAGTACCCCTTCTGGAAAATGACACTGGACAATGAAGAGGCAGTTTACGCCTGCGTCAATTACGGCGAGGCCTTCTGCCCGGGAGATATAGATGACAGAAGCATCTGCATAGACGGAGATATCGGCCATGTGCTGAAGCAGGTGAAATTCATTGGCTGAATATGGAGGTCCGTGAAACGGGCGGATACGGCGGCTTGTAAAAACGGGATACGATAAACGGAAAGCAGTGGATTCTGTTCGTTTAAACTGCAGATAACAGAGAGGCTGAGGCCTCTCTTTTTGATGGCGGACAGGCCAGGCTTTTCCTGCGTCCAAAGTCCGCATCTCTTTCAAAAAATTCCGCAAGACTTTTCCTCAGAAATATCGTAAACTATTTAAATATAAAAGAGGCGGACAGTCTCATTTGTTTCAAAAAAGCATAGCATCGATGTGAGGATAAAAACTTGGGAAAAGTTCTACTTGTAAACGGCAGCCCCCACAAGAACGGTAATACAGCGGCTGCTTTGAAAATTATGGAAAAAGAACTTCATGAGCAGGGCTTTGATACCTTTTGGTTCCAGCTGGATGAAAAACCGGTCAGAGGATGTATCGACTGCAGAAACTGTGTTTCCGGTCACCGGTGTGTATTTCAGGATGACCGTTGTAATGAGTTGATTGAAAGCATACTTGAGGCGGATGCCGTGGTTATTGGCACGCCGGTATATTTTGCCGGACCGAGCGGGGCGCTTACAGCGCTTCTGGACCGCGCGTTTTACGCCGCTGCGAATTTCGGGCAGCTGTTCAAAGGGAAACCGGCCGCGGCCGTGGCCACCTGCTGGCGCGCAGGAGCAACGCCTGCGATTGATCGGATCAACAAATATTTTACCTTTAGTCAGATGCCGGTCGTAAGCAGCGAGTACTGGAACGGATATCTCGGTCCGGATGACAGCTTCGGTATCGGTGTACTAAAGACACTTGCAGCCAATATGGCGGATATGCTCCGGAAGTAATGAGGGTTCCGCATATAAAGGAAGGAACACATTTTCAGATAGAAGATTTAAATAGATTCAGACAAAAGCGTCAAACGAAGGGAAACAGGACGAAAAAATGAAACGCATTTTAATTACACTTCTGCTGCTTTGCCTGCTGGCAACGTGCCTGACAGCATGTGCCGGCGCAACGGAAGAAAGTGAAGAAGGAGATGAAATAACTATCGAGGTGGATTTCACGGAGTTCGAGTATGATCTGCTGAAAAACGCCACGCTCGTGCTTGCGAGAGTAGAGGTGCTCGATGAGCTTTCTGAAGAGAACAGCGTCACAGAAACAGGCGAGAAAGCCACTGCATACAGCATGAGAAAGATCCGCATCCTTGACGTCTACAAGGACAACTCTTCGAAAAAATACAAAAAGGGCGACGAGATTGCCGTCATGGAATCCACCGCGATCATCGATGGGAAATATGTACACGCCAAAGGCTACGATAAACTGGCAAAAGGCAAGAAGTACATCCTGTTTATGAGTGATAAAAGCGAGAGCGGTAAATATTCAATAATCAGCGGAAACAACGGAAAGATAGATCTGGAGAATATCAGCGAAAACCCATGTTTTGATATCGCAGTCAAGACGCTGGCTGAGTTTGAGAGCAATCTGCCCAAATCGGAGATCAAAAAGATAATTGAATCAAAAGTCAAAAAAGAAGATGAAATGGCCGCCTCTGGCAGCGCAAAAAAAGCGGACATAGAGAAGGAAAACGCCGTCATTTACTACGAGACAAACGGCAAGAAAACAAAGGCAGCAGTCAAGCAGTAAGTCAGCCTCAGGCAGTAAGGACTGTGTGACAGGACCGGTACCATAGAAAGTATTTAATTCAGGAGGGACTAAGATGGCAGAATACCCGGAAGAAGTAAGAAAGGTGATAAACACATTAAAAACTCTGAAACAGGATGTGTTCCTGGTCGGAGGCTGTGTAAAAGAACAGCTGATGGGAATGGATCCGATCGACTGGGACCTGGTCACAGGCGCGTCTGTTGATGTGCTCAAGGAAGCTTTTCCCAAAGCAGACCCGCTGAAAAACGGGATAAGACTGGACTTTACCGCCGATGATGTGAACGGCGCGATAATAGACATACATTCCGCTGGCTCTCCGGAAGAATATGTCAAACGGTATTACTATACTTGCGATTCACTTATAAAGACCCCGGAGGGCGAGATAATTGACGAATGCAACGGACAACTCGACATACGGGACAGACTGCTCAGGACAAAGAGAGACCCCGACCGCTTTTTCGATGAAAATCCCGTGCGCATACTGCAGGCCGTCCGTTTTGCGGCAGAATACGGATTTGATCTGGACAAGGCAGTCCTCCATTCGGCGCGGAAAAGACATATAGTTCTTATGGACTGCCCGGATAAAGAAGGGATCAAGCGGGAATTCCAGAATATCCTGATGTGCAGCCATGCCAGCAAAGGTCTGCAGCTGATGGGATCTGCGGACTGTTTCCAGGCGATACTCGGCAAATGGAAGGCCCGTATTATGACAAACAGGGAACTCCGTTCATTAAAAGACATGATGAGGGAAATCGATCATGTGCCGTATGATCTTCTGAGACGGCTGAGCATCTTTTATGTATGCTTCCAGGGACGGAAGATGATGGATATAGTGCAGAGGCTGCCCTATGACGATGAGACCCTTAAACATCTGCGCTGGGCTGATCTGCTTCTGCCGAAACTGTACGGGACCAAGGACATCAAGAAGATAGAGTCGTTTATCAGCGAACATGGAATGGAATGCTTCAATTATCTTCGTAATCTTATTGCTGACGAACACGTCGTAGGCTGGATGTCCCACAAAACTTACAAGAAATACGATGATGCGCTGTTCCAGGCGTCACGAAATCATTCGTAATCCACCGGCAGACGTTGCGAAGCCATTCGTAAAAAACAGTCGGCCGGATATACGGCAAACAGAACATACGAAAAGGTGTGTGAACAATGGTCCATACGCCTTTTTTATTGGGGAGCATAAAGCCGTGCGGGAGCACCGGTGCACGGGCGACATGTTTGCATTATACATTGTGTCACGAATGTCAAAAACACAAAAAAGTTAAAAACAATAACAAGAAAATGTAAATGTGCTTTAATACAATAAAGTTGTAATAAACTAGGCGTAAAACCACGAAAGGAGGTCCAGTAATGTCAGATGACAGGTTCAAAGGCAAAATTGCCATTGTGTCTGGCGGAGGCGGCGGAATAGGTTCCGCAGTTGCTAAACGTTTAGTGCAGGACGGCGCGGAAATGGTCGTGATCCTTGGAAGGAACACCAATAAACTGGAAAAAGCAGTTGAGGCCATCGGTGCGGAGCACTGCACATACATAGCTATGGATGTAACTGATGAAAAGCAGGTAGAGTCCACAGTCAAACAGGTCGCGGATAAGTACGGCAAGATAGATATCCTGTGCAACATGGCCGGCATACCCGGACCAAGCGCAAGAGTAGAAGATTACAGTTTTGAAGATTTCAAGCAGGTATACTCAATCAACGTATTCGGAACATTCCTGATGATGAAGAACTGTCTTCCGTATATGCAGAAGAACAAGTGCGGGGCAATCGTAAACACTTGCTCATGCTCCGGAATGCGCGGATATGAGCTGGAGATCGGATACGGTTCAAGTAAATTCGCAGTAATGGGAATGACTATGAACGCAGCCAACGAGAACGGTCGCAACGGTGTCAGGATCAACTGCATATCTCCCGGATGGGTAGATACGGATATGCTTGACGCGATTCTTGCGCAGTACGCTAATACCGATGACGGAGGATACACGAAGGAGACTCTGAGGAACGGGACTATGGATCGGCCGAGCACGCCGGAAGAAATGGCGAACGTAGTTTGTTTCCTGCTTTCCGATGAGGCCAGATACGTAAACGGAGCTAACTTCGTTTGTGATGGAGGTAAGACTATCGGTTAGCGGACGGGCTGATTTTTCCGCGGACTCTTAATAATTTGTTTGTTATTGGATTATTGATTATAGAGAAAGGAGACAAGAAATGGCTGAGAAGACACGCAAATATGATGCGAAGATCATGATCTTCACATTAATCATTGTTGGCGCTATGGCTTTAGTCATTGCGTTGAACGGTGAAAAAGCACCGGACTTCATTTACAGCATGCTTATGGCTATCGGACACAGCCCGGTAGGTATATTCATACTGGCGTTCACGTTCTTCTGCCTGATCTGGGTGTTCTACGTTGCATTCAGCAAATACGGAAAAATTCGTTTGGGTCATGGTAAACCCGAGTATAGCAATTTCCAGTATATTGCTATGAATATATGTGCCGGACTTGGCGCTACAGCACTTATATATTCATTCATTGAATGGGCATTTTATTACACCACTCCGGCACTCGGTATCGAAGCCGGATCTGCGCAGGCAATGGAATGGTCGACAGCATATAATATCTTCCACTGGGGTCCGAATATGTGGGCGACCAACACGATGGCTGCTATCCCTGTTGCATACGCATACTATGTAAGAAGAGTACCTTCACTGAGACTCAGTGCTGTTACTCACGCAATGATGGGAGACAACAAGAAATCCAGAGTGCTGTCCAGAGTAGTTGACTATCTGATGTCAGTATCCACTTGCGGAGGCATTTGTGTAACTCTCGGACTTGGTGTTCCGCTTGTTGCTAATGGACTTGGTAAGATATTCCACTTCACTCCGACATTCGGAACCAACGTAATAGTCTGCATCATTGTAGCCGGACTTTACACGTTGAGTTCATGGGTAGGACTGTCCAAGGGAATGAAAGTTATCAGTTCAGCAAATATGTACCTTGCTATCGGTCTGATGGTAGCACTGCTCGTAACAGGACCGACACAGTTCATCATCAAGAATATTGTCAACGCTTCAGGTCTGATGCTCCAGAACTTCACAAGAATGAGCATGTGGACAGACCCGATCGGCGGCGGTTCATTCCCGCAGGATTGGACGATATTCTACTGGATGTTCGGATGGTGCTTCGCTTCACAGGTATCGATCTTCATGAGTCAGATCTCAAGAGGACGTACACTGAGAGGCATGATATGCTGCCTGAACATAGGTGGTCCGGCAGGATGTCTCATCTTCTTCGGACTGAACGGTTCATTCTCACTTAACATGCAGATGACCGGCGAACTGGATGTTGCAGGTCTTGTAAACAATGAAGGAACTGCGGAAGCAGTAACATCCATCCTCCAGTCTGCCGGATTCGGAATAGTAGGTCTGATCATCTTCGTTGTGATTACCTGGCTGTTCACGGCGACGACACTGGATGCAGCGGCGTTCGCTCTATCTTCGGTATCAACGCCACACCTGAAAGAAGGAGAAAACACGAGTCCTCCACTGCGGCTGTACTGGTGTATCGTATTGGCGCTGCTGCCAATGGTAATGATCTACATCCAGGCACCGCTTAGCTCACTGCAGACGCTGGTAGTAGTTCTGACGACACCAATGGTATTCATTTATCTGCTGATGATGCTGAAGACCATGAAGTGGATGAAGGAAGATTATCCAAGGATGATCAACGGCAGACTGCCTGAAGACATGACTGAGGAAGAAAAGGCTGAAGCGGCAGAGATAATCAGAAAAGAGCTCGCATCGAAGGAAGAGAGAGAAGCAAGCCTTGAGGCACTTCTCGCCGGCAATCCTGATGCAGCTGTAGAAAAGAAGGAAGATGCAGAAGCATAATCTGATAGTGGAAGCTATAAAACTGATCAGATAATTTTTTCGGCAAAGATTAAATCCTACTTTTAAAAACAGAAAAGAAATGCTACCTTTCACAGATAGCATTTCTTTCTGTATTAAAAGATTGATATGCTTTTTATAGAGAATTTCGGGAAGGAGTTAATTACGTGGCTATAATTGAAGCGG
>JAUMVF010000063.1 GCA_030530305.1 Bacillota bacterium | reverse complement strand
TTGGCCATGTTTGCACCTCATTTACTGATTGCATAGCATCTTGTTTACTAAACATGATATAGCAAAAACGACTGCTGCGCAAGACCAAATGATCCCGTTATAAGGAAAATGAATGAGATATTTCGGCTTTTTTCAATTTACAAACGGCAAAATTGGCATTATAATAAACATATACAAAGCTGAGTGGCCGGTTTTGTTTAGTAAACAAAACGGTCAAAACAGAAGAAAAGCAACCGGTATTCATAGAATGAGGAAAGACAAGATATGAAGAAGTTTACTTTTATCGGCGCGGGATCCCTGGAATTCACAAGGGATCTGGTAAGGGATCTGATGACTTTCCTGGCATTCAGGGATAGTGAGATCATGCTCATGGACGTGGATGCGAAGAGGCTCGAATACGCTAAACGCGGAGTGGAGCGCATCATGGAAGAAGGCGGCTATCCTGCTGTTGTGAAATCGACACTTGACAGGCAGGAGGCGCTCAAAGACGCTGACGGCGTCCTGATAACTGTTCTTCAGGGCGGTGTGGAAGTATGGCGTCATGATATAGAAATACCTAAAAAGTACGGAGTGGATATTTGTGTAGGAGATACGAGAGGCCCGTCGGGCATATTCCGTTTCCTCAGGACCGCGCCCGTACTTTTGTCTATTATAAGGGACGTAGAGAAGCTCTGCCCGGATGCCATAGTGCTCAACTATACCAACCCGATGGCCATGCTTGTCAGTTATCTGCAGTCCCAGACAGACGTCAGCGTAACAGGCCTCTGCCACAGCGTGCAGGGCACTGCTGAGATGCTTGCCGGCTGGATGGGTATAAAGCCGGAAGAACTTGACTACAGATGTGTGGGCATCAACCATCAGGCTTTCTATCTTGAACTGGAGCACGAAGGAAAAGACATGTATCCGGTGCTCCGGGAAGCCATAAAGAGACCGGAAGTAGCAGAGGAGGAGCCTGTCAGGATCGAGATGTTCAAATATCTCAGGTATTTCCCTTCGGAATCTTCCGGACACAATTCGGAATACAATCCGTGGTTCCGCAAGAGACCCGATCTCATCGAGAAGTACTGTATGCGCGGCACCGGCTGGAACCCGGGAGAATACGCCTACATACTCAAAGAATACATGGAACGTGAAGACACCTGGGAAAAGGAATACTCCGGCTGGCTTGAGAACGGGGAAGTGGACCTTGAGAGAGGCGAGGAGTATGCGTCAAATATATTCAACGCCATATTCGGAGACAATACCCCATTCCCGTTCAATGCCAATCTGAGGAATAAAGGATATGTGACCAATATAGACGAGGGAGCATGCGTTGAAGTTCCCGTAATAGCAGATAAGGACGGTATACATGTGACCGGTGTGCATACGCTTCCGGCGCATCTTTCAGCCTTTGTGGGCCATTCGGCCAAGCTGGAGGAAATGGCTGTCCGCGCCGCAATAGACGGCGACCCTGAACTGGTTTTCCAGGCTATCTTGCAGGACCCGCTTACATCAAGCGTGTGCAGCATGGAGGAGATCCATGACATGGTCTGCGAGATGCTTGATAAAAATGCTGAATATCTCAGTTATTTCAAAACATTGAAGGTATGATAAGTGGAGGTTGTTGAAATGAAAAGAAAAATCCTTTCAGTGCTGATCGCACTGACGATGGTAGCGACTCTTTGCTTTACCATGACTGCGTGTGGTGACAAAGAAAGCTCCGGCGGCGACGGCGACAAGACTCTGACAGTCTGGATCCATAATGATGAGGACAGCTGGACCAAGTCATATGAGTCTATTGCCGATAACTACATGAAGGAGAACGAAGGCGTAAAGATCAACTTCGAGTCATTCCCTTATGACGAGTATGAGACAAAGATACAGACTGCGCTTATGTCCGATGAAGGCGGCGCTGACGTATACGAACTCTGGGGAGGCTGGGGCGTTGACTTCGCACCGTCAGGCGCTCTCGCCCAGGTTCCGGAAGACATGGAGAAAGAGATCCGTGACGAAGCGTATGAATGTACATACGGAGCTCTTGAAAACGATGGAAAACTCTACGGCATACCGCTTGAATTCAATATAGAATGCGGCGGATTGGTAGTGAACAAGAACATTCTGAACGAAGCCGGGGTTTCTGTTCCGAAGACATGGGACGAGCTGGTCGACGCGGCTCAGAAACTGACCAGGACAGAAGGCAAGGAAATGACTGTAAAAGGTTTTGACTTTGTAAACTGGGACGGCGTTATGTATCTGTTCACATCTATGATCCTTTCGCAGGGCGGACAGTACCTGAACGATGACGGTACATTCAACTTCACATCCAAAGAAGCCAAGACAGCTTTCAAGGAGCTTGCTGATCTGGTTCAGGTCAAGAAGGTCACCAACATGGCCGGACTTGACGATGGAAGCGATATCGAAGGATATCAGGAACTGTATGCCGGACAGGCTGCAATGGTACCGCGCGGACCATGGGTCATCGCTGAAGGAATCAATGATTTCGAACTTGAATACGGAAAAGACTTCTCATATGAGAAGATGCCGTTCTACAGCGACAAGAAAGCATTTGCGGCAGAGACAGGCTGGTCAATGGGCGTAAGCTCAAGCATTTCAGAAGAGCAGCAGGAACTGGCATTTGATTTCCTCAACTATTTCTTCTCGGACGATGTGATCATGAGCCACAACCTTGCCTGCGGACAGATCCCTGCAAAGAAGAAAGTGGCGCAGAGCGAAGATTACGTGAAGGAATTCCCGTATGCCAAGCCGCTGGTAGGCATACTTGACGGAGCACAGTTCATAGGATTCTTCAACACAGACGTGTTCAAGGAGAACGTGAATGACGTGTTCAGCGCTTATATAAGCGGCAAATACAGCAGTGTGGACGCAGCGCTGAAGAAACTCGAAAAGAAGTGCAACAAGATGACAGAGAAAAAATAGAGGCTATAACAGATACTGTACATAGGGAGGGCTTCCGTTCACGGAAGCCTTCCCCGGAAAAACTGATGGAAATGCCGGGAGCGGAAAATGATCAGAAGCAATAAGAAATTCCTTTTGCTGGTTTTGATCCCTATATTCGCAGAGACGCTTATTTTCCTCATAATCCCTATACTGGGGACCATGGGGATATCGTTCATGGATTATAACCCGCTGGGACATACAAACTCATTTGCAGGATGGGATAATTACAGGAAGCTCCTCGAGGATGAGAATTTCATCATCGCTCTGAGGAATACTCTTGTATTTACCATTTTTGCGGTAGCGATCAATATAGTGATCTCCCTTTCCGCCGCGACCATGATAAGCCAGCTGAGGAGCAACAAGACAAGAAGTTTCTTCAGGATGATGTTCTTCATGCCGTGTATGGCTCCCATGGTAGCCTCGGCAGTCGTATGGGGCAGAAGTATCCTGAACACCAAGGTGGGGCTGATCAATGAGGTAGTAAGAGATATGGGCGGAACAGGCGTTGCCTGGACAGGCGATCCGGACTACGTTATGATCTCCGTGATCATATTCACACTCTGGGCAGACCTGGGATACAACATCATCCTTTTCTCCGCGGGTATCGACGGTATACCCGGGGAAGTCTACGAGGCCGCCGCCATTGACGGGGCAGGCCCCGTCAGGAAGTTCTTCAGCGTCACGCTTCCGCTTCTGGGGAGAACGACGACATTTGTGGTGCTGATGACCCTTATTTCATATTTCCAGATGTTCGCCCAGTTCAGCGTGCTTCTCTATAAAGACGGTCCCCAGAACTCGGGACTCGTCCTGACAAGTTATATTTACAAGACTGCCTTTGTCAATAAGGACATGGGATATGCGGCAGCCATATCCGTCATACTGTTCCTTATGATACTCATAGTTTCACTCGTGCAGCGGAAACTCGGCAAGGTCGAATGGGAGTACTGATATGGGAAATGAACTGCGGAAAAAAAGCGGCATGAGCCGCCGCGTCATAATCTTTCTCGTACTGCTCGCTGCCTCGGTGATAGTTGTGATACCGTATATCTGGATGTTATCCAACTCATTCAAACCGCAGGTCGAGACCCTGGTAGACCCGGGACATCTGCTGCCGAAGAACCCGACGATCTACGGATATGATAAAGTGCTGACCCAGTCACCGTTCTTCAGCTGGCTGGCCAACTCGCTGATCGTCACATGTGTGAACACCGTGGTGATACTCTTTACGAGCACACTGGTGGGATACATTTTCTCAAGATTCAGGTTCAAGGGCAAGGCGTTCATTTTTGCCATGCTCCTGTTCACTATGATGGTGCCGGCGCAGGTCACCATGATAACAACATTCATTATAATCGACGGCATAGGCCTTTACGATTCCATACTGGCGCTGATAATACCCAGTTTCGTAAATGTCTTCGGCATATACCTGTGCAAACAATCCTGTGATGAGATCCCCAGAGAACTGATAGAAAGCGCCAAGATCGACGGCGCAGGGGATTTCAAGATCTACTGGAAGATAGTGATACCGCAGATAAGACCGGTCATCGGGGCTCTGGCCATATTCACTTTCCTGGAATACTGGAACGACTACCTGAATCCGCTCATTTATCTGTCGAGTACAGACCGTATGACTCTGCCGCTGGCACTGAGTTATTTCTCGACCCAGCATTCGGCAGACCTGGCGGCCACCATGGCAGCCGCGGCTCTGATCATGATTCCTGCGGCGATAGTGTTCATCATTTTCCAGAAACAGTTCATCAAAGGCATATCGATGACGGGAATGAAATAGCATACAACGGCCCTGCCGGGACAGACTCCCTGCGCAGGGCATTGAGATATAAAGGAGAAGAAAAATGCTTGGTTTTGAGGATGCAAAACTTAAGACGCTCAAAGCAGAATACACGGCGGAAGAAATAGCCCAGCAGCCTGCAACGTGGAAAAAGACGCGCAGACAGTTGGAAGACCTGTCCGGCGGGATAAAGGCATTCATAAAGAAGACTGTTTCCATGCCTGATTTTGACGTGCTGCTTACAGGCGCAGGCACCAGCGAGTACGTGGGGAACGCCCTGTGCCCGGTGCTGGCAGGTTTGCTCAAAGGTCATGTAAGATCGGCAGGAACTACCGACATAGTCGCTTCGCCCCATGTATATCTTTCCAAGGACAGACCTACTCTGATGGTCTCCTTCGCCCGTTCCGGAAACAGCCCGGAGTCGGTGGGGGCGGTAGAGGCTGCGGACGCTGTCTGCGGCAGTATCGCCCATCTGTTCATAACCTGCAATGAGAAGGGCGCTCTGGCGGAAAAAGCCAAAGGAAGGGACGATGTTTACTCCATCGTTCTTACGCCTGAGACCCACGACAGGGGATTTGCAATGACCAGCAGTTTCAGCAATATGTATCTGGCGGCTCTGCTGGCGTTCGCTCCGGAAGGACTGCTTAAGTGGGACGGCGTTTTTGCCGCGGCTGAAGCATTCCTTGAAGAAGGATATAAAAAAATAAAAGGATTCACCGATAAAAACAGTTTTTCCAGGATCGTTTATCTGGGCACAGATGTGCTCAAGGGGATCGCGCAGGAATCTGCGCTTAAGGTCCTGGAGCTTACAGCGGGAAAAATGGTCGCTCTCCATGATACGCCTATGGGCTTCAGACACGGGCCTAAATCAGTAGTGAATGACGATACTGTATGTGTCGTTTATCTCTCGGACGAGCCCAGAGCCCGCAGATACGAGATGGATCTTCTCGCGGAACTTTACAGGGATAAGAAGGGGAGCAGCATCATAGCTGTTATGAACGGCCATGATGAAGAAGCCGGGAAACTGTGCGATCTTGCGGTATGCATGGACGCCGGATGCAGGCTGGAAAACGCCCAGCTTGCGCTTCTTTACATATTGGCTGCCCAGATTATCGCCCTGATGTATTCAATAGAACTGGGGATAACGCCGGATGACCCGTGCCCGACCGGGGAAGTGAACAGGGTGGTCAAAGGCGTGACCATATATCCCATGAAGGAAAAAGAAAGCGAAGTACCGGTACTGTAGATGAACGAACTTGAAAGAATTGTAAAACTCCAGAAAGAAGGCGTCGCACGCGGGATCTGTTCGGTTTGCAGCAGCAGCCCGTATGTCATAGACGCGGCCATCGAACAGGCTGTCAGGACAGACAGTTTTGTCCTCATCGAGGCTACGGCTAACCAGGTCAACCAGATGGGCGGATATACAGGAATGAAGCCTGCCGGTTTCAGGGATATGGTCCTTGACAGAGCGGATAAGCTGGGCCTTCCGAGGGAGAAAATCATCCTTGGAGGGGATCATCTGGGACCCGTAGCGTGGAAGAATATGGACAGCGGAGAAGCCATGGATCTGGCTGAGACGCTGGTTTATGAATTCAGCAGAGCGGGATACCGGAAGATACATCTTGACGCCAGCATGCCTCTGGGGGAGGAAGTGACTCTGAATACCGCTGAGATAGCTGACAGGACAGTAAGACTCTGCCTGGCGGCGGAAAAAGGTTACAGCGAATACGCGGAAGGAAATCCGGGCACCAGGCCACCGGTATACGTCATAGGAAGCGAGGTACCTACTCCCGGCGGAAGCGGGGAAGAGGAAGATATGTCTGTAACCGGACCGGAAGATCTGACGGGGATGATAGACTGTTTTTCTGAAAAATTCAGAGACGCGGGCCTTGCGGTATGGGACAGAGTGATTGCCGCAGTTGTGCAGCCGGGCGTGGAATTCGGCAACCACAGCATACATGACTATATAAGGGCGGATGCGGAAAAGCTGACTGAAACAGCTCGGAACCTTCCCGGAATAGTTCTGGAAGGCCACTCAACAGATTATCAGAAGAGGGAAAGCCTCAGGGAGATGGTAGAGGACGGAATAGCTGTCCTGAAGGTTGGACCTGCGCTGACTTTTGCGGCAAGAGAAGCTATATACGCTCTTTCATATATTGAAGATGAACTGGTACGGACAGGCGTGACAGACACGGCGGAGAGATCTGATTTCATCGCTTTGCTGGACAAGGCCATGACAGAGGAGCCGGGAAACTGGAAAGACCACTACACATCTGAAGAGCCGGAGAGTTCTTTCCTGAGGAAATACAGTTACAGCGACAGAAGCAGATACTATATGTCTGCGCCTGCGGTAAAGGAAAGCCTGGACCGGCTTATAGCCAATCTCCGTGAAGCAGAGATGCCCATGAGCCTGATCAGCCAGTATATGCCGGCGCAGTACAGGAAGATAAAAGAAGGCCGGCTCGCGGCAGACCCGGAGAAGATGATCACAGATCACGTGTGTGAGGTCCTGGATGATTACTGGTATGCCTGCGGGCTGACAGAAAAATGATACGGAGGCCTATCATGAAAAAACTGATTCTGACAGGATTGATGGCAGTATTCATATGTTTCATGTGCGCAGCTTGTGGAGGAAATGACGGTATGATACACGTTTCGCCGGATGGAAATGACAAAACAGGGGACGGAAGCTCCGGAAACCCGTACGCTACAGTTTCCGCAGCGGTTTCAAAAGCGGCAGATGGGGATGAGGTCATAGTCCATGAGGGGACTTATGACAGCATTGTCCTGAAGAAAAACGCTTCCGGGACCAGAGAGAATCCTATGGTCATAAAAGCGGCAGACGGGGAAAAAGCCGTTATAAAAAGCAGCGGATACGGCATCCATATGGTCAATGCGGACAACATTACCATTGACGGTTTTGAAATAGAAGGGGGTACCCACGGCATATATTACGAAAGCACTGAGAAGCAGGGGAAAGATCCTCTTGAGAACGTGACCATCTCAAACTGCACGGTGCACGGTATCCGGGGGACTCATGGAATATGCGTGTATGCCCGTAACAGCCTGGCGCCTGTAAAGAACCTGACTATGGAAGGTTGTCATGTCTATGACTGCAGATGCGGAAGCAGCGAGTCCACGGTATTCAACGGAAACATTGATGGATTCACCATAAGCGGCAATGTGATACATGACAACAACAATATCGGTATCGATATGATAGGCTTCGAAGGAACGGCAGACGTTCCGGAAAAAGACTGCGCGAGGAACGGAGTCTGCCGCGGGAACGTAGTTTACAACATCAGCGCCCGGGGAAATGAAGCTTATCTGGAAGACGGGGAGTACGACCTGTGCGCGGACGGCATCTATGTAGACGGCGGACAGGACATTGAGATATATGAGAATTTCGTATTCAACTGTGATATAGGGATAGAGGTCGCCACGGAACACAGCCCTGACGACAACAGCCTGTTCAGGGTATCACGCATCAAGGTCCATGATAACGTGATCGCAGCATGCACCGGCTGGTGCGGTCTCTGTTTCGGAGGCTACGACAAAGACCTGGGATTCACAGAGGAAAGCGAGTTCTACAGCAATACATTCGTTGACAACGGGACGCAGATAGGCGTTCAGAGAAGCAAGGGAAACCAGATATATGACAATCTCTTCGCAGGCGGGGATTCGGCTGTCGAGTTCAATTCCGACTGCAGGCAGAAAGACATGGTTAATGTATTCGGGGAAAATACATGGTGCCTTGAAGAGGGTGTAAAGCTTGAGGACGCCGTAGACTTTTACGGTCTTGATCCGGAAGTACTTTTCCCTGAAAAAGCGATGAAGAAACAGACAGTAATATCCGGCAGGGACAAAGCTCTGGACGGATTCAAATCACTCATAGACGGCGCGGGATCGGCGTTCGTGCCGGAAGATAAATACGTGGAGATCTACGAAAAGGAAGTAAACGGGAAGTAGCCGCGATCACGGCGGACCCGAAAAGAGGTGGCGTAATGGCAACGGTAGTTCTTGAAAATGTAAGAAAAGAATATCCATTTGACAATTCCGACAAGAAAAAGAAACGCAGGGAAAAAACACCTGAGAAAAAGAACAATCTGGAAATAGTAGGCGACAAAGTAGTCGCTGTCCAGGATTTCAGCCTTGAGATAAAAGACAGAGAGTTCGTGGTACTGGTAGGACCTTCGGGCTGCGGTAAATCAACAACTCTGAGAATGATAGCGGGGCTGGAGGAAATAACTGACGGAAGCATCTACATCGACGGGAAACTGGTAAATGATATAGAGCCCAAAGACAGGGACATAGCCATGGTATTCCAGAACTATGCGCTTTATCCTCATATGAGCGTATACGACAATATGGCTTTTTCGCTGAAAACCAGAAAAGTACCGAAGGAGGATATAGACAGGATAGTAAGAGAAGCTGCGGACATACTGGATATAACCCCGCTTCTTGACCGCAAACCCAAAGCGCTCTCAGGTGGCCAGCGCCAGCGTGTGGCCATCGGACGCGCGTTTGTAAGGAATCCGAAGGTATTCCTGATGGATGAGCCCCTCAGTAATCTGGACGCGAAGCTGAGAAACCAGATGCGCGCGGAGATAATCAAGCTGAGAGATAAGATAGACACAACATTTATTTATGTAACCCACGACCAGGTGGAGGCCATGACACTGGGAGACAGGATAGTCATCATGAAAGACGGCTTCATCCAGCAGATCGGAACTCCCCAGGAGGTGTTTAACCGCCCGTACAACGAGTTTGTTGCCGGATTCATAGGGGTACCGCAGATGAACTTCTTCAGGGACTGCGATCTGACGGAAAAAGACGGAGTCTATTCTGTTGATGTGCAGGGGAAGACCTACGATCTTACAGACGCCCAGTGCGCTGCTCTCGCGGAAAACGGCGCGACAGCCGGAAAAGTCACAGTAGGAATACGGCCGGTCAACATCAGCGTGAGAAGAGGTCCGGATAGCGGCAATTGCATACCGGCAGTCGTGGAAGTATCTGAGATGATGGGCAGCGAGGTCCACATTCACATGAACGCCGGAGGTGTTGACGTAGTGGCCATAGTCTCCACAGACAATGCCGGAGAAGAAGAATTCAGAAGCAGATCGGAAGTTTCATTTGATCTGAATCCCAGATGGATGCATCTGTTCGATAAGGAAACAGGGGAAAACCTTATTCCGTGACCGGCAGTTCAGGAAAGGTCGTTATATCTCTTAGCGAGACTTTTAATTTTTGCGGTCAATCATACAGCGAAGGAACAGACTGCCTGCCCCGCTAATATGTGGGCGGGCAGTTTGCTATGCACTATATAATGTGGTATAATCAACATAA
>JAUMVF010000062.1 GCA_030530305.1 Bacillota bacterium | reverse complement strand
ATTCGTATCTCCCTGCAAGTACTTTACTGCTCATTGTCCCCTCCTGTGATCTTTAAGACTATTACTGTGATGTTGTCATTGCCACCACATTCATTCGCTTTATCTATCAACGCGCGGCTCACATCCGACATGCTTTCGCCGCTGCCGAGTATTTCCTCGATCTCTTCTCTTTTCACATCTGAATACAGACCGTCTGTACACAGTAATATGATATCATTTTCTTTTAGTTCTGTCTTGAAGAAATCAGGTTCCACCTGCTCTTCAGCGCCCAGAGCCCTGGTTATCACATTCCTGTGTGTGTGGGACTTGGCGTCCTCTTCAGACAGTTCGCCTTTCCTGATGAGAGTGTTCACATATGTGTGATCCTCAGTCACCTGGCTCAGGAACCCTTTTCTGTACACATACGCCCTGCTGTCTCCCACATTCACAAAGTAGGCGGTCCTGCCTCTGATATATGAGATGACGATGGTGGTCGCCATGCCCCTGTTCTCTTCATACCGGTCCGCCAGCGCGAATATCTCTTCATTCGTCCTGCTCAGACACCTGCTGAAATAATCGCAGATCTCTTCGTCAGTTTCGCATTCGGCGACAGGGGCGTCCTTAACGCACTGGGCGACGCCGGTCACAGCAGTCCTGCTGGCCAGTTCACCCGCGTTATTGCCTCCGACCCCGTCCGCGATGATATAGACGTTATCCGAGGGGACCACAAAGAAGGCGTCTTCATTGTTGTCCCGCAGCAGGCCTGTACTTGTTTTGAATCCTACCTGAATCATTATCGTCTCCGTTTACCTTCCGATCATGTTGTCGGCTTTTTTCATCTTGCAGATGAAGAATCCGTCTGTCCCGTTGATGTGCGGGAACAGCTGCACTTTCTCTTCTCTGGTGAACGCTTTGTTATGTCTCAGGAATCCGTTCACGACTTTCTCGTTTTCATCCTTGTTTATCGTGCATGTACAGTATAACAGGGTGCCGCCGGCTTTTACATACTTGGACGCGGCTGAAAGGATAGCCAGCTGCTTTGTCGGCAGATGATCCATCTCCCTGCTTCTGTTCTTGTATTTGATCTCCGGCTTGTGCCTGACCACACCCAGACCGGAGCATGGAGCGTCAACTATGACTTTGTCGGCTCTGCCGTACATATCGGAGTCGACTCTCGTAGCGTCCCATGAGTACGTCCTGATGTTCTTTATGCCGAGACGCTCTGCTTCCCTGTTGATTATATCCAGCTTTCTCTTGTATATATCTGTGGCGTAGATCACACCCTTATTGTTCATCCTCTCCGCGATGGCAAGGCTCTTTCCTCCCGGAGCGGCGCATGTGTCTATGACCGTATCGCCCTTCTTCGGATCAAGGAGAACAGTCGCGTAAAGGGAACTCTCGTCCTGTACTGAGAAGAAGCCCTGCTGATACATTATGGTATCAAGAAGCTCCTCGCCCTTTACATACAGTGTGTTCTCACAAAGCTGTCCTTCCCTGACAATGAAGTTCCTGTCTCTTAGTTTCTGTATCACGTCTTTCTTCATGGCCTTGAGCCAGTTTACTCTGATAGCGACTTCAGGCGTCTCATTGCCTGCCGCCAGAAGTTCCTCGACAAAATCAACGCTGTACTGGTCGAGCCAGAGTTCCACTATCCATGGAGCGTAGGAATACTTTACGGACAGATACTTGACTTCGTCTTCAGATCTGTCGGGAAGGTTCAGTGTGAATCTCTCTCTGGTGTATGAGCGGAGCACACCGTTTATGAACGCCTCCCTGCCGCGGCAGTATCTTTTCGCCAGTACTACGCTTTCATTCACAGCGGCGTATTCGGGAACGCTGTCCATGAAAGCCAGCTGGTATATCCCCATCCGGAGTACTGTCCTGTCGCTTGGCTTGATCTTTTCAGCACCCGAACTTGTCAGCTGGTCTATGTAGTGATCCAGCAGAAGTTTGTTCTCAAGCACCCCGTATACCAGTTCTCTTACAAACCCTTGTGAATCGGGGCGGTTTATTTTTATCTGATGATTAAGCGCCAGATTGGAATATGATTTCTTCGTCTCAACATCCATGAGAGTGGCGTACGCTGTTTTCCTGTTAATATCCATTGCTATCTCCTCCCTCTTATAAGCAGTATCCTTACAAGATTCATGACTGCTACCGCAAGGGCCGCGACATATGTCATCGCCGCTGCGGAAAGTACTTTCTTTGCTCCGGCCTTTTCTTCCGGGTCAACAAATCCGAGAGCTTCCAGCTGTTTTAACGCTCTGCTGCTGGCATTGAATTCTACCGGCAGCGTCACCGCGTGGAAAACTATGACACCCAGGAAACAGAATATACCGATATTGAATATCATATTGCCTGTCTCAACTGACGCCAGTTCCCCTGTTGTTATGATTATCAGTCCTATTATCAGCAGCGGCCATGACAGATATGAAACTATGGTCGCAAACGGCGCTATGGCGCTTCTCATCCTGAGCGGCACGTAGCCTACACCGTGCTGTATGGCATGGCCGGTCTCATGAGCGGCTATGCTCAGCGCCGATATGGACGGCGTATCGTACACACCCTGTGACAGATGTACGACGCGTTTTCTCGGGTCGTAATTGTCTGTAAGTGTGCCGTTTATGGGCTCGATGTCCACATCGTGAAGACCATTGGCGTCCAGAATGGCTCTTGCCACGTCACTGCCGGTCATACCTTTTTTGTTGGCTATGCCCGAATATGTCCTGTACGCGCTGGTAACCCTGTTCTGGGCGATAAAAACAAATATCACCGCTGGAATGAGCAGGAAGATGGTCCAGTCAAATCCGTAATATCCGTATCCGTACATGGTCATCTGCTCCTTTCTTTTGTGTGCTTAGTATCTATCTGAGGACAGCGCCTTCCTCCACCTTGTGGCCGCGGAGATAATCAGCAACTGCCATGCGTTTCTTTCCGGGTATCTGGATCACCTTAGCCAGAAGAGTCTTTCCTCCCGCGGCGATCCTGAGTCCTTCATCCGATACTCCTGTTACAGTTCCGCCGGGGCGGCTGTTTTCCTCAGTGAGCGCTTCCGCGTCCCATATCTTTATCTGTTTTCCGTCCAGGTCCGCAAAAGCCCCCGGCCACGGACTCATGGCTCGTATCTTTCTTTCTATCACTTCGGGATCCTCTGAAAAATCCAGTTTCCCGTCCTTCTTCGATATCATCGGCGCGTATGAGGCAAGGGCGTCGTCCTGTTTTTCCGGCCTTACCGTTCCGTCTTCGATTCTTTTGATTGTTTCAATCAGAAGGTCCGCTCCGATCACAGCCAGTTCATCATGGAGATCACCGGCAGTCTTTTTGCCTATGGGTGTGGCTCTTTTCGCCAGCATGTCTCCCGTATCCAGGCCTTCTTCCATGTACATGATAGTCACGCCTGTCTCAGCGTCACCATCCATGATAGCCTGCTGTATAGGCGCCGCTCCCCTGTGTTTCGGCAGGAGCGATCCGTGTATATTGACGCAGCCCAGTTTCGGAGCGTCAAGCACTTCTTTAGGCAGTATCTGCCCGTAGGCCGCGACTACTATGAGATCCGGCTGAAGTTCCCTGATCTTTGCCAGCGTTTCCTCATCTGTCCTGAGTTTCACAGGCTGCATTACGGGAATGCCATGGCTGACCGCCTTCTCTTTGACGGGAGTGGCCTGCACTTTCTTTCCCCTGTCGCGCTCCGCGTCAGGTCTGGTTATGACCAGCTTCACATCGTGATCTGATCCTATGAGTTTTTCCAGGGCGGGAACCGCAAAGTCCGGTGTGCCCATGTATATTATATCCATCAGTCCTGACCTTCGTTTTCCTTTTCTTTTTCAGCTTCGGCAGCTGCCCTGATCTCCTCTGCCGTTCTGATGTTCTTTGCTTTATCCGTAAAAAGGATCCCATCCAGATGATCGTATTCATGACTCGCGACAACAGCGTAAAAATCTGTAAACGTATAGATCATTTCCCTGCCGTTCTCATCCATGGCTTTCATCTTGACGGTCTGGGGCCTTTCAACCATACCGTAAAGGCCCGGAACACTCAGGCATCCTTCTTCACACTCCTGGGATCCCGATGTTTCCAGGATCTTCGGATTGATCATTTTATATACTTTTTCCGGTTCAGGTTCCATGACGAACATGCGTCTCATCATGCCGATCTGCGGCGCAGCTACGCCAACGCCATCCTCTTCCCTCATGGTATCGACCATGTCGTCAAGGATCATCCTGATCCTGTCGTCCACTTTGTCGACAGGCCTGCAGTGTTTTCTTAAAATGTCATCGCCTTCCGTGACGATATTCCTCAGTGCCATCTGCTGTCTCCGTTCTTTTTATCTTTTTCCCTACATGAAACTGTACGGGTTTATGTCTATCCCTATCCTGCAGGCGGGCCTGCTGTCCGGGACAAGCGTCTTCTTCAGATGATCCAGCGCCCCCATGTACAGGGCTCTTTTTCCCTTCGGGCATTTCACCAGGAAAAAGTATCTGGATGAATCCTTTATCTTAGCCATCGGCGCTTCCTGAAGGTCGAATACGTTCTGCGGCTCTTCCGGGAGCAGTTTCCTCAGACGTTCTGTCCACCTTCCGCCCCAGTACCTTGCAGTCTCAGGGCTCTTGGATGTGAACATTACCTGTATCAGATCGCTGCATGGCGGATAGTTCATGAACTGCCTCAGAGCTATCTCGTCTTCATAAAAGGCGTCATAGTTCTGGGCCGCCGCCGCTTTCACCGCGTAATTGTCCGGCGAATAGGTCTGTATTACCACTCTTCCCTTTTCGTCTCCCCTGCCTGCTCTTCCGGCGGCCTGGGTGATGAGCTGAAAAGTCCTTTCAGGGGATCTGAAATCCGGTATGTTCAGCGTCGTGTCAGCGGACATGATCCCAACAAGGCCCACGTTCCTGAAGTCAAGTCCCTTGGCAACCAGCTGTGTGCCTACGAGTATGTCCGTCTCCCCTTTGGAAAAACTGTCTATTATCTTTTCTATGCTGCCCTTTCTTCTGGCTGTGTCAAAATCCAGTCTGGCGATCTTGTGTCCGGCAAACTGTTTCTTCGCGGCCTCTTCCACCTGCTCGGTGCCGCTGCCGAAGTATTTGATGTATTTGCTTCCGCAGCTGGGGCATACGTCCGGCACCCGTCTTGACCTGCCGCAGTAGTGACAGATAAGTCTGTCTTCGCCCTTGTGATATGTCATCGATATGCCGCAGTCAGGACACCTTACCGCTTCGCCGCACTCCCGGCACGATACGAAACTTGAATACCCTCTCCTGTTCAGGAACAGTATCACCTGCTGCCCGCGGGCCAGGGTCTCTCTGATGCCTTTTTCCAGTTTGCCGCTGAAGATGCCAGTGTTGCCGCTCTTCAGCTCCTCACGCATATCCACGGTTTCCACCTGAGGGAGCATGACTTTATTGTATCTTTCCGTCAGTTCAAGTTTTTCATATATGCCGCCGCATGCGCGGTACCAGCTTACGACGGACGGTGTGGCGCTTCCCATCAGGAACACGCCCTGATGCTCTCTGAGCCTTTTGATCGCCACCTCAGAAGTCTCATACTTGGGAGTCATGTCGGATTTGTAAGTAGTCTCATGCTCTTCATCCATGACTATGATCCCGATATCTTCAAGAGGCGCGAATACCGCTGATCTTGCGCCGATGACGATCTTTACGTCCCCGTTTCTGATGCGCATCCACTCATCGTGGCGCTCGCCGTCGGAGAGCCTGCTGTGGATCACCGCCACCTGTTCCGCTCCGAACCTGCCTATGAAACGGTCGATTATCTGTTTGGTGAGTGATATCTCCGGCACCAGCATTATCGCGGAGCGTCCCGCTTCTATCACACGGGCGATAGCCTGCATGTAGACTTCCGTCTTGCCGCTTCCCGTGACGCCTTTCAGCAGGAACATCCTGTTCTGACGTCCGTCTATAGCGTTGCTGATTATTTCCAGCGCTTTCTCCTGCTCTCCGGTAAGTTTTTCTATATCCTGTCTCTCGCCTTCAGCATGAGCATAGGGAGTTCTTGTCTTGCCCCGGGCGGATTTCTTTCCTACAGGTATAAAACATCTGACCGCGTCTATGTACTTGCAGAGATATCTTCTCTTCATCCAGACGCAGGCGCTTATCATTTCCTCCGTGAGGCTCACCTCATCGTCTGTCTTTTCCACATACTTGAGACCTTTTATTTCCTGTCCGGCCTCTTCATGGACGCCGAACACATAGGCCTCCCTGAGGCTGCTTCCTCTTCCGAAAGTGACGTAGACCTTGTTTCCCGGTCTCACGCTGTCGTCTTCGCAGCCGTATGTATAGAACTGATCTGTTTTTTCACTTTTGTTGTCTATGACCAGATCAACGTATTTCATGATTCTCCTACAGAAGCGGAATGTTGTTCTTTTCGCATTCCTCTATCATATCGTCAGGCCATATGGATACCTGTACCTCGCCTATGTGGGCTTTCTTCAGGTAGTACATGCAGAGTCTGCTCTGTCCGATTCCTCCGCCGATGGAGTACGGAAGCTCCTTGTTCAGTATCTTCTTGTGGAAATCCAGCTTCATACGCTCTTCCGCGTTGGCTTCCTTAAGCTGTCTGACAAGGGAATCCTCATCGACACGGATGCCCATTGATGAGATCTCAAAGGCGCACCCCAGCACGTCATTCCAGAAGAGGATGTCTCCGTTGAGTTCCCAGTCGTCGTAGTCCGGCGCTCTTCCATCGTGCTTGTTTCCTGACTCCAGAAGTCCTCCGATCTTCATAACGAATACGGCTCTGTGTTCTTCTGTTATCAGATCCTCTCTCTCAGACGGGGTCTTGTCCGGATACATGTCCTCCAGTTCCTGGGACGTTATGAAGAAAATATCTTCCGGCAGTCCGAGGTAGATGTCCGGATATTTCTTCATCACGAATTTCTCCAGTCCTTTGAGGACTTCGTATATGGTCTTAACGATCTCTTTGAGATATTCTTCGTTCCTGTCTTCTTTCTCGATGGCTTTTTCCCAGTCCCACTGGTCCACGTATATGGAGTGGAGGTTGTCCAGCTCCTCGTCTCTCCTGATGGCGTTCATGTCGGTATAGATGCCCGTTCCTGTCCTTACGTTGTATCTGGCAAGGGCCATACGCTTCCACTTGGCCAGAGACTGGACTATCTCAACCGGTCTCTCATCCATATCCTTCAGTGTGAAATCGACTGTACGCTCAACGCCGTTGAGATTGTCGTTGAGTCCGCTCTCCGGCGTAACGAAAAGCGGCGCCGAAGTCCTTCTCAGCACCAGGAAATGCGCCAGCTCATCCTGGA
Source organism: Bacillota bacterium (assembly GCA_030530305.1). Taxonomy (GTDB): domain Bacteria; phylum Bacillota; class Clostridia; order Peptostreptococcales; family Anaerovoracaceae; genus RGIG7111. The sequence continues at coordinate 2,817 of JAUMVF010000062.1, read as the reverse complement.
AGAAGTCTTTGATCTGTTTGATAGCGATCTGACTGTGCCCGGGATCGATTATAGGTTCATAATTTTCCGGGATAATTAGTTTTGACATTTTATTTATTCTCCTTCTGAGTTATTTTGCTCTTTCTGTATTGTTCCTGCGCCTCTTTTGCAAAGACGCATCCGCAGTGGTCCTGCCTGTACAGTCCATACTGTTTCGACAGTTCTATGCTTCTCTGGTATCCGCCCTTTTTCCTGAAACACATATCCAGAAAAGCCACTCCGTATTTTTCTGACAACTCGTTTCCGATGGCGCTTATGGTCTCATAATCCTTGTGGGGGCTTACGGTCAGGGTCGTGGCGAAAAAGCCGCAGTTTCTTTCTTTCGCTTCCCGCGCTGTTTCCTCAAGCCGCAGCCTGAAACATTCGGCGCAGCGGCGCCCTCCTTCAGGTTCGTCCTCCAGACCCTTCGCAGCACAGAAAAACCGTTCCGGATCGTAGTCTCCCTCGATAAAGTCTACCCGGGCTTCACCTTGATGTTCTTCGTTGAATGATTGGATAAAATCCTCCTGAGCCCCTTTTCTCCTGTTGTACTCCTCTTCATCCGTTATATTGGGATTGAAGAAGAACACATCGATCTTATAATCATCATACAGCCGCTCTGTCACGGCAGTGCTGCACGGACCGCAGCAGCTGTGCAGAAAAACGACCGGTTTTTCTCCTTTATCAGGCACGCTGTCTCCTTGGTCTTAAGCGCCGGTTTCCCGCCGCTTTTCCTCATATCCGGGCGCGGGTCTTCCGGCCCCGGAAACGGGCAAAAAAATATTCACAATTTTAATGATTTATTATATCATGAATTAGTAATCATTAAAACACTTAAAGCATTAAAAAATAAGGATTATCAAGGAGGAAACGTGGTCGTTCTTTCCCGTGAAAAACCCATAAACACCATCGGTTCGTATCTGAAGGATCATTTCGGGATAAAAGTGGTGAAACTTGCCCTGGACGGCGGCTTTACATGCCCCAACAGAGACGGCTCCAAAGGCACCGGCGGCTGCCTCTTCTGTTCCGATACAGGTTCCGGCGATACAGCGGGGGATATACAGTCCCAGATAAGGCTGCTGTCAGACAAATGGCCCAGCGCAAAATACATCGCGTATCTTCAGAATCACACCAACACATACGCTCCGGCAGACACGCTGCGGCGGGTATATGAAGATGCTCTTACGGGTCATCCCGACATAGTGGGGCTTGCCGTGGCCACCAGACCCGACTGCCTGTCTGATGAAGTCCTTGACGTGCTGGATGAATTCAACCGGAAGACCTTCATGTGGGTCGAACTGGGACTTCAGACCATACACGAACAGACAGCTTCAGCTATGAACAGATGCTACGGGCTTTCCTCCTTCGACGAGGCTGTCGCAGCCCTGTCGGAAAGGAACATCAGATCCGTCATCCACCTGATTTTCGGGCTTCCCGGAGAAACCCGGGATATGATGCTCGACTCAGTAAGATACGTGTGCTCCGGAGACATATTCGGCCTTAAGATGCACCTCTTGAATGTAGTGAAAAACTCGGCTCTCGGCCGGGAGCATCCCGATTATGCGCCCTTTGAGTCTATGGATGAATACATAAACCTCGTCTGCGACGCCCTTGAGATCATACCGCCGGACATCACCATCCACAGAATGACCGGCGACGCGCCAAGGCCCATACTCATCGCGCCTGAATGGAGCTATAAAAAAAGGAGCATCCTGAACGGGATACACCTGGAGCTGCACAGGCGGAAGACATATCAGGGCATAAATATATAACAGAAAGAGTAAAAACACCCTGTTGTCAGCCTCCGCAGGCAAAGCCGAGGACTGCTGGCAACAGGGTGTTTTTTTTCTTTTGCTTATTTCAATCGGGTCATTATCTCTCCGAGAGTCCGCCTTTTTCAGGTGGTAACTCATTCAGCTTCATTTCTTTTACTTTGAGCTCAGGTCCCAGGCGGCCGTCATTGTAGTGCTTTCTGCACAGGGAAACGTAAAGATCGTTTCCTCCGACCATTATCTGCTTACCTTCTCTTACCATTTTGCCGTCCACGATACGGGCGACCATGGTAGCCTTTCTGCCGCACCAGCATATAGTCTTGATCTCTTCGATCTTGTCGGCATAGACCAGAAGGTTGTATGAGCCTTCGAAAAGCTCGTTTCTGAAGTCATTCTTAAGGCCGTAGCAGAGCACCGGAACGTCGCAGCTGTCAACGATCTCAGCCAGTTCAAGCACGTGATGTTTTTTCAGGAACTGACACTCGTCAACCAGGACGCAGTCTATCTCCCTCTTTCCATTCTCCCTGAGGAAAAGTTCCAGTATGTTCGTGTCATCGGAGATGACCATCGCTTCCCTCTGGACGCCCACTCTGGATGTGATGGCTCCGCTGCCGTATCTGGTATCCGTGCGGGGCACCAGTGTGAGCACGTTCTTGCCGCGCTCCTCGTAGTTGTACGCTACTTTGATGACTTCCAGGGTCTTGCCCGCGTTCATCGTACTGTATCTGTAATATAGCTGTGCCATTTCACTTACTCTCCTTTATCCTGCCGGCTCTCCGGGCCGGGCTTCCCTTTTGGATCTCCTCTTCTCTGTTGATTATATATGAAAAACGACCGCTTTAGCAAATCTGCTTCGGCGATCGTTTTTTTATGGTGCCCAGACTCGGAATTGAACCAAGGACACGGGGATTTTCAGTCCCCTGCTCTACCTACTGAGCTACCTGGGCATATTTGGTGGGCCATCAGGGACTTGAACCCCGGACCTGCCGGTTATGAGCCGGATGCTCTGACCAACTGAGCTAATGGC
>JAUMVF010000176.1 GCA_030530305.1 Bacillota bacterium | reverse complement strand
GATTACGTTAAGGAATACGTGGCTGTGCCGGGATATTCTGAACACCATACAGGCCTCGCTTTGGACCTTTATCTCAACATCAACGGAAAAGACATCTATGAGAACGAAGACATGGTCAAATATCCGGAAGTATGGGCGAAAATACATAAGAAGCTCGCTGACTACGGATTCATTCTCCGCTACATGGAAGGCAAGGAAGACATTACGGGATACAGTTATGAACCCTGGCATATACGCTATATCGACGATGTGGACGCTGCGAAAGAAATAGCGGAGAAGGGTATCACTCTGGAAGAATACCTTGATAAGGTGCCCGAGCCGGTAGAGCGGGTTGAGTAAGGGGACATAGAAAAAAGAGAGTAAAAAAAAGGGCAGCGCCGGTTTGCGGGCTGCTCTTTTCATATATTTCATCTTTGATCTTTTTCTATTATTCTTTGATATTTCCGTCCGCGTCAAACAGGGGGAGTTTGTGAAGGGCGGTGATATCGGGCCTTTCCATTGCGTCGCCTTCGGCAAGCACAGCCATCTTTCCGACAATATTGCCGCCGGCTTTTGTTACGAGTTCCTCCATAGCCTGAAGGGAGCTGCCTGTGCTGATGACATCGTCTACGATCAGGACTTTCTTCCCCCTGATCATATCTACTTCATTCTGGCCGATGTACAGTTTCTGACCGCCGGCGGTCGTAATGGAATCGACGCCTACAGAAACGACGTTTTCCATATATACCTTTACGGCTTTTCTGGCGATGACGTACTCGTTCATACCGGTCTGCTTTGCCATTTCATATATCAGAGGTATGCTCTTGGCTTCCGCCGTGAACAGTATATCGAAATCCGGAGCTTTCTCCAGCAGTTTCGCTGCAGAGGCTTCTGTTATCTCAACATCCCCGAAGAGAATGAACGCCGCGATGCTTGTTTCATCATTTACCGGGAACAGCTGAAGCTTTCTTGTTTTTCCTGCTATCTCCATTTCATAATACATAACATTCCTCCTCATTGCAGTCATATCCCGGAAACAGTACCGGCATACGTCCTGCGTGTATCATCTTCTTTATCCTTTTATAGGTTACAACAAGAGGCAGATTTAGTCCAGCGGCACAGGCAAAAAACACAGAGGAACATCACGGGCAAAAACACGCTTCCGGCAGCGGTGGAAAGAGGCCTTCATGCCTTGAAAAACCTTGACATGACCGGTGCCATAACATAAAATTATCTATATGGAAAAATTATTGTGATATCAAGGAGAAGAAGGCCCGGCCGACCGGAGAACATGCTGAAATAATGCTACCGGGCGGGGCTTTGAGGAAAGAATCAAATGTTTAAGAATTTATCAGAGGAACCTATAGCAAAAGTCCAGCAGCAGCAGGCTGACAAATGGGAGAAAGACGATCTCCTTACGAAATGCGTTACATCCAGAGAAGGGATGCCCAATTTCATATTCTATGAAGGACCGCCGACAGCAAACGGCAGGCCCGGAATACATCATGTAATTGCAAGGACGCTGAAGGATTCCGTCTGCAGATATAAAACGATGCAGGGATTCAAGGTGACCAGAAAAGCAGGCTGGGACACTCACGGCCTTCCTGTTGAGATCGAAGTTGAGAAACAGCTTGGTATGAGCGGAAAGCAGGATATCGAAGCTTACGGAATCA
>JAUMVF010000175.1 GCA_030530305.1 Bacillota bacterium | reverse complement strand
CGATTCGGCCAATCTGTAATGCGCCCCTGCTATTTCAAAGCCTCAGGCCCACAATATAGGGCGTGTTTACAGCTGTAAACCCACAATTTTCGCGGTAAATCGCCGTCTTAAAATCAAAAGCACACCCGCGTGAAAGCGGGTGCGCATAAGGTTTCTTTATGAATGGTCCGGATTCCGGTCTCATCAGATCTCCAGTTTGTAGTCTCCGAAGTTTATGATTCCGGCTTTTCTCAGGATCTTGTCGATTATGATAGCGATCACTGCCGGCAGCACTATGTGCAGCAGGAGCACTTTCCAGAGCACGTCTACTGTGAATCCCATGTCTGTGAAAGTCATGATCTGTCCTACCAGCCCGGACGTACCCATACCTGCGCCGGCCGCGTTGTTGGTCATGTGGAATACGCATGTGGCGAGTGGTCCCATGATTGCCGCTGTCAGCGTCGGCGGGATCAGTATCTGCGGATGTTTGATTATATTGGATACCTGCAGCATGGATGTGCCGATGCCCTGGGCTACCAGTCCGCCTACACCGTTCTCCTTGAAGCTGCAGACCGCGAAGCCTACCATCTGAGCGCAGCATCCGACTGTAGCCGCGCCGGCCGCAAGACCTGAAAGGCCCATCATGATGCACAGTGCCGCGCTGGATATAGGCGCTGTAAGAGCCAGTCCTACAACTACCGCAAGCAGGATGCCGAACCAGAAGGGCTGCCACTCAGTGGCCGCCATGAGCCCTGCTCCCAGTTTGATCATGAGCCATCCTACAAAGGGGCTGACCAGCTTGGCTGTTATGCCGCCCATGAGCAGACTCACTGAAGGCGTCACCAGAATGTCCACCTTTGTTTCCTTTGATACCATCTTGCCGAACTCAGTTGCGACCGCGACTGCGATAAAAGCTCCCGCCGGACCGCCTGTGGCCTCGATGCCGAAGCCTGTCAGCGTAGCGCCCAGGTATCCGGACACTGCCGCGCTTGCCAGCACCAGCAGAGGCGCCTTCAGCGCCCACGCCACCGCAACGCCGATGGCAGGTCCCATCATGCTCATGGCGAATCCGCCTATCTCAATGAGAAACGCCGATACTGCATTTTCTCCAAACAGATTGATTGTCTGTTCCCCGATGGTCTTGAAAATAAGCCCGATGAGAAGTGACGCGAAAAGCCCCATGGCCATAGCCGACAGAGCGTCCTGCACGTACCTCTTGACGCTTATCTCGATATCCTTCCTTTTGAAGAAACCGACTTTCTCTTCTAATCTTTCTTCCATTTTGATCATTACCTCCAAATGATACAGGCCGCCGCATTCCCGACTGCCTTTTTAACTGCCCGGGCAGTTGCCCGCCCTGCGCTTAAACCGCGCATGCAGTTCGTAAATCCGTAAATCTTCTACATTTTAACAGGTGTATTGACACCTGTCAACATATCTTTGGCCTCCGCTACGGGTCATGCCTTCTCCCCGGTTGACATATCTCCCCCGTTGCGATAATATTCTGTTGCAAGAGAATAGATCATGTTTAGTTCATCGGAGGACGAACTATCCGCATAAGAGATAGCAAGTTGGATAAGATGTGGGCTGCAACGCCTGTGTCTGTCCATTTTTTTTGGAAAGGAAATGTTTTATGGCGCGGGAACTTGATTTCACAACAGGAAAAATCGTAGGGCCGCTGTTC
>JAUMVF010000061.1:5973-10278 GCA_030530305.1 Bacillota bacterium | reverse complement strand
ATCCTCTGTGAGGCCCATTGAAAGAAGTTGTTTTATCTCTTTCTCAAGTCCCGCTTCGATCAGGACGTCCACTCTTTTGTTTATCCTCTCATAGAGCGTTTCCCTTGGCCATGTTATACCAAGCAGGCATATATCATATTCTTCGCATCTTCTGCTGAGTTTCGATATGTCCCGTACACCTTCTTCGGTATATTCAGACGCTTCCAGAGCTCTGATGACCTTCTTCACATTGTTGGGATGTATCCTCTCCGCAGCCTCCGGATCGCTCTCCTGCAGCCTCCTGTGAAGGGCTTCTGCTCCCTGCTCTTCCGCGAGTTTTTTCATCTCATCCCTGAAATCCGAATGAGCCGGTTCAACGGCAAAATCCATATCGTATATCAGTGAATTCATGTAAAGACCGGTGCCTCCGGTAATCACTGGAGTCTTTCCTCTTCCGGCTATATCTTTTATGGCTCCCTTTGCCATTATCTGGTATTCGGCAACCGAAAAATCATCCCTTGGGTCGACGCAGTCCACAAGATGATGTTTTGCCCGCTCAAGCTGGGATGCGTCCGGTTTCGCGCTTCCTATGTCCAGATATTTGTATATCTGCATGGAATCGCATGAGACGATCTCGCCGTCCAGTTCCTCCGCAAGTCTGATGGCATATTCAGTTTTACCTGAAGCAGTTGGTCCTGCCAGTATGATAACTCTGTATTTTTCCATATGATCAAACGCGTTTGAACAGCTTTTCTATCTGATATTTTGTCATCTTTATGAAAGTCGGCCTTCCGTGGGGGCATGAATAAGGGTTTTCACAGCGGGAGAGATCGGACAGCAGCTGCAGCCTTTCCTCCGGCGTGGTCCTGTCATTTCCTTTTATTGCGTTTTTACATGCCCTGGTGGCGATCTTCAGGAACTGTTCCTCGTTCTGGTACCATTCTGCTTCCGGCGATTCATCGATGAAATCCCTCAGCAGCCGTTCAGCCTCATCAAGATTCATGAATGCCGGTATTCCTGTGATCCTGTATGTAACAGGACCGAATTCCTCCGCCTGGAACCCCAGACTGTACAGGGCTTCTGTTACCGGTATGTCGCTGTTTTTCGCCGCTGCGGGAATATCTATCATCAGAGGTATCATCACCTGCTGTGTAGCTTTTTCAGTGTTCCTGTACTCTGCGCGGAACTTTTCGAAGAAGATCCTTTCGTGGGCCGCGTGCTGGTCTATCATATAGAAATTATCGCTGTCCTTTGCCAGGATATACGTATCAAAAATCGTATCTATGATGGTCATCCCGCTTATATCAAGCGCCGGCGCGTTTTCAGTTCCGGTGTCTTCAGGGATCTCCTCAGATTCCGGAGCTTCGCGGTTTTCTACACAGGTATCGTCCTGTCCGGCGGCGTCTTTACCGCCTTTTACGCTTTCTGTATCGTCCCCCGTAACTGAAGAGGTGTCAGACTTCTCTCTTACAAAACCGGCTGTTTCATCTGTACGTATTTTAGAAAGATAATCCCGCATATCTTCCTGTTTTTCCTTTTTAGAGGGTCTGTCGATATCAGTTTCTTCCTTCTTAGTAAAAATATCCTTTGCTTTGATCTGCGGTATAGACTCTTTACTGAGAAGCGCGCTTCTGATGGACTCCTTTATGAATTCTTCCACCTGCTGTTCATCATGGAATTTGATCTCCCGCTTATTGGGATGCACGTTCACGTCTATCACCGAAGGATCTATCATGATGAAGAGGAAGCTTACAGGGAATCTTCCCTTAAAAAGTCTCTCTTCGTAAGCTTTCGCAACGGCTCTTGATATTACAGGGCTCTCCACTACGCGCCCGTTGACAAAGAATATCTGCTGTTTTCTGGTGGGGAAACTTACTCCCGGGTCGGACACATATCCTTCTATCTCCATAAAGGACGACCCTGAATTGAAGAATATAAGATCCCGTCCGGTCACTTTTCCGTATATGGCCAGAATGCTGTCTTCCCTTTTGCAGGTTCCACGGGTAGAGAACAGCACGTTTTTGTTGTTTATAAGTCTGAATTTGATATTCGGATATGCCATGGCAAGCTGGGAAACAAGTTCTATGATCTGCCTGCTTTCGGCATTATCGCTTTTCATGAATTTGAGTCTTGCGGGAGTATTGTAAAAAAGATCGCGGACTATGATCGTTGTCCCGTTCTCACATCCCACAGGGCCGTTGTCGACTATTCTGCCTCCTTCAATGACTACTCTTCTACCTGTTTCGGCGTCGCGTGTCTTTGATATCAGTTCTACCCTTGAGACTGCGGCTATACTCGGCAGAGCTTCGCCTCTGAAGCCCAGAGTGTCGATGAAATCAAGGTCTTCTATCTTCGTGATCTTGCTTGTTGCATGACGAAGAAAGGCAGTCTCTATCTCGTCTGCCGGGATCCCGTTGCCGTTATCGGTGACACGGATGTACGTCTTTCCGCCTTTCTCTATTTCAACAGTTATAGATCCGGAAAGAGCGTCTATTGAGTTTTCGATCAGTTCTTTCACTGCTGAAACAGGTCTGTCAACAACTTCGCCGGCAGCTATCTTGTCCGCAGTGGCCTTATCAAGTATCTTGATCATTCAAACTCCCCTAATCCTGGAATTCGTAAAGGTTCAATCCTATCTCATCGCTGAATTTCCTGTCGACACAGCCGTTTATTATCCTGATGACCATTTCACAGGTGCCGCTGACTATAGCGCTGTTCAGATGACCTCCGTACACGTTGCCTTCGCGGTCAGCCGCGCTCAGGTGAAGATGGCCGTAATATTCACCGTTCATGGTGTTCACAGTGCCTGTAAGCGAAGTAATCTCAAAATCCCCTTCCCGCTCACATGTATTGTAGTATTTCTTTTCAGCAGTATCGAAAAGGCCTGTCTCCAGTCTTCCTATAGCGCCCAGAGCGCTGACGCTGGCCAGTTTGATATCTTCTTTCACCGATATCTCTTTAAGCATGTCAACGATATCCTCGCCTCTGTCGATCCTTGCGATTATAGTATCATCAAATCTTCTGTAATCCATCTTGTTCTCCTGTTCTTATAATTCATCCGCTGTTTTCTTTAGTTCTTCCAGTATTTTAAAGGCCTCCGAAGGCGTCAGCTCCATCAGGTCAAGCGCTTTCAGACGCTCTACCACCGGATCCGGCGCGAAACTCAGGAACGAAATCTGTTCCTCTTTGTGTCCGGCCTCGTTATCGCTGTTTTTCGTAATATTTTTATTGTCAACTGTATCTTCCCGGGCAGTTTTTCCGCTTTCTCCCGCCGCGAAGACCTCTTCCTTGCTGCTGTTTTCAAGATCCGCCAGTTTTTCGGACGCCGCGTCCAGAAGGGCTTCGGGGACTCCGGCAATTCTTGCCACTTCTATACCGTAACTCTGACTTGCGCTGCCTTCGGCTATCTTATGCAGGAATACCACCTGACCGTTAGCCTCCGCAACGGTGACATTAAGGTTCTGAAGGCCTTTTACCTTTTTTTCCAGGACCGTCAGTTCGTGATAATGAGTGGCAAACAGCGTCCTTATCCTTCCTGCCGCTCCGCAGAGATGGTCGACTACCGCCCAGGCTATGGAAAGCCCGTCATATGTGCTTGTTCCCCGTCCTATCTCGTCCAGTATCACCAGGCTTTTTTCAGTGGCGGAATTGAGTATGTACGCTAGTTCGCTCATTTCCACAAAGAATGTACTCTGTCCCTGTGATAGGTTGTCTGACGCGCCTATCCTGGTAAATATCCTGTCAACGATGCCTATTTCAGCTTTTTCAGCCGGCACGAAACAGCCTGTCTGGGCCATGAGCACTATCAGGGCTGTCTGTCTCATATACGTTGATTTTCCGGCCATATTGGGGCCAGTGATCAGCAGCATACTGCAGTCTTCCCTGTCCATATACGTATCGTTGCTGACGAAAATGCCGTCGTTCATCATCTGTTCGATGACGGGATGCCTTCCCTTTTCTTTGACTATACGGTCTCCCGTGGTTATTTCAGGCTTAACATAACCGTTTCTGACGCTCACCTCCGCGTAGGAAGCCAGAACATCGAGTTCCGCGATACTTCTGGATGTTTCCTGTATTTCCTCTATGTATGAAGCCGCGAATCCTCTGACCTCGGTGAAAAGCTCGTACTCAAGCTTGTTTATCCTTGTCTCCGCGTTGAGTACTATTCCTTCCTGTTCTTTCAGTTCAGGCGTTATGTACCTTTCGGAATTGGTCAGAGTCTGTTTTCTGATATAGTCATCCGGCACCATATCCAGATTGGATTTGGTAACGTCAATATAGTATCCGAACACCTTATTGAATCCGACTTTGAGATTCTTGATGCCG
>JAUMVF010000061.1:0-5963 GCA_030530305.1 Bacillota bacterium | reverse complement strand
GTTTGGCGTCTTTTATTGAAAACTTCAGGTCGTCAAGATCCTTTGAATAGCCTTCTTTGATGATCCCGCCTTCTTTGATGATGAACGGCGGATCCTCGCAGATGGCAGATTCGATCTTATCTTTCACTTCGGTCAGTTCATGAATGCTGCCGGCAAGCCTGTCTATAAGAGTCACTCCGCTTCCTGAGAGAGCCGTCTTTATATCAGGCAGTATCGCGCAGGAATTCCTGAGAGCTATCATGTCCTTTCCGTTGGCGTTGCCGCATGCCACGCGGCCGGCAAGACGCTCGAAATCGTATATCTGCCTCAATGAAGCTCTCAGATCGTTTCTGAGAAGTATTTCGTCTGACAGGTATTCCACAGCGTCAAGTCTGTCTTTTATCGTCTCAGCGTCATTTAAAGGCTCTCTGAGCCATTGTTTCATCTTGCGGGAGCCCATGGCTGTCCCGGTCTTGTCGAGAACGCCCAGAAGCGATCCTCTCAGTTGTTTATCGTAAAGTGTCTCTGTTATTTCAAGGTTTCTTATAGTTGCCTTGTCCAGAGACATGTGATTGCCCGTTTCATAAACGTTCAGAACGGTCATGTGGCCCATTTCCTGTTTCTGCGTATCTCTCAGATACTGGAGCAGAGCGCCAAGGGCGTATACCGCCGGGCTCTCTTCATCAAGGCCCAGCCCGAAAAGGCTTTTGACTCTGAACTGCCTCATTATGCCGTCAAGTGCCGCAGGTCTGCTGTAATGTCCCTCATCAAGCACCTCAAAATACGCGCCGGTCATATCCCTGATCTTGTCGGTGTCTATGGCAGCCGCGCCTTTTTCATCGATGAGCACTTCTCTGGCGCTGATCTTCACCAGCTCATTTACCAGAGTCTCAACACTTGAAATATCAGTGAACTGTGAAGCCGATATCTCACCTGTGGAAACGTCGCAGTACGCGAATCCAATACTCTCTTCAGAATAAAAAACAGACGCCAGATAATTGTTCTCATTTTCCTTGAGCATAGCCTGGCTGATAACTGTTCCCGGCGTTACTATGCGGACTATATCCCTCTTGACCAGTCCTTTTACTTCAGCCGGATCCTCCAGCTGTTCGCAGATAGCTACCTTGTATCCCTTTTCAACGAGTTTCGCGATATACGGATCGCATGAATGGAACGGGACTCCGCACATGGGCGCCCGTTCTTCAAGGCCGCAGTTCCTGCCTGTCAGAGTCAGCTCCAGTTCTCTGGAAGCTGTCATGGCGTCATCGAAGAACATTTCGTAGAAATCGCCCAGGCGAAAGAACAGTATACAATCCTTATACTGCTCCTTGATATCAAGATACTGCTGCATCATAGGTGATAACGCCATTTTCCGCCCTTTCTCTACTCTTCTTTCGCGTTCTCCAGCGCTTCGTGCGCCTCATCAACTGTCTGTTTTATCATTTCCTGCGTAACACAGGACTCTCCGTCTCCTTTTTTAAGATAAAGAAGGAATTCTATATTCCCTTTTGCGCCGGTCACAGGCGAAAAAGTAAGACCTTTCGCCTCAAGACCGTTTTCTTTTCCATAGCCTATAACGTTCTCAACCGTCTCACGCTGTACGGCTTTATCCCGTACGATTCCCTTCTTGCCTACCTGTTCCCTGCCTGCCTCAAACTGGGGTTTTACAAGGCAGATCACAGCGCCTTCAGCGGATATGAGCTTTGCCGCCACCGGAAGCACCAGTTTCAGTGAGATAAATGATACGTCGATGGAAATAAGTCCGAATGAATCTTCCAGTCCGGCAGTATCAAAGAACCTGATATTGGTCTTCTCTATATTGACTACTCTTTCGTCGTTTCTCAGTTTCCAGTCCAGCTGTCCGTACCCGACGTCCACAGCGTAGACCTGAGAGGCTCCTTTCTGGAGCATGCAGTCTGTGAAACCGCCTGTTGATGCGCCTATATCCATCGCCTTGACGCCTTCTATGGCAAAATCAAAGGTGTCCGCAGCTTTTTCAAGCTTCAGACCGCCTCTGCTGACATAAGGACACAGCTGTTCTTTGACAGTTACCTCAGCATCTTCCGGAACGGCTGTCCCGGCTTTATCTGTCATTACGCCGTCGACATATATAAGACCGGCCATTATTGAGGCCTTTGCTTTTTCCCTGGATGGAAACATACCCCTTTCAGTGAGGATCACATCAAGCCTTTTTTTCAATCAGATCACATATCCTTTCCGTAAGACTGTCTGCGTCCAGACCGTATTTTTCCTTCAGGCCGCCGCAGCTTCCGTGTTCTATGAAACTGTCGGGCCATCCGGCGTTCATTACCATAATGTCCGCGCCGTTTTCCGCCAGTCTGCTTCTTACAGCCTGACCGAATCCGCCGCTTATAACGTTATCTTCAAGGGTAACTATAAGCTTTGTTCTGCCCGCTGACTCTTTGAGGGTCTCTTCATCAAGAGGCTTGATATGACGGGCGTTTATCACGCCTGCGCTTATACCCTTTTCCTTCAGTTCAGCGGACACTTCAAGGGCTGTGTTCACCATTTCGCCAACTGTCCATATCTCTGCGTCAGACCCGGTGGACAATACCAGGCTCTTTCCGTCTATGGTCACTTCGTGTTCTTCTCCGGATGCTTTTCCTCTCGGGTATCTGACCGCGCATGGTCCGTCCAGAGACAGCGCGTACCGGAGCATCGCCGGAAGCTCGCTTCTGTCTGCAGGCGCCATTATATTCATGTTTGGCATATGGTTCAGATACGAAAGATCGAATATTCCATGATGGGTCTCCCCGTCAGCGCCTACTACACCCGCCCTGTCCAGGGCAAAAACAACAGGAAGCTCCTGAAGGCATACGTCTTCGATGATCTCATCGTATGCTCTCTGAAGGAACGTTGAGTATATGGAAACCACAGGCTTCAGCCCGTTACGGGCAAGCCCTGCGGAAAAAGTCACCGCGTGTTCTTCCGCTATTCCCACATCAAAAGTCCTTTTTGGGAAAGCCCGTTTAAAATCCGAAAGGCCTGTGCTGTCGAGCATTGCCGCTCCTACGGCAACTATCCTGTCATCTTCCGTTCCGAGTTCCTTCATCGCCCGGCCGAATATGTCGGAATATGTGGGAACATCTGTGGAAACGGAAGGTTTTCCGGTATCTATATCAAAAGGACCTGTCCCGTGGAATCTTGACGGATGGGCTTCAGCATGGGAATATCCTTTGCCTTTTTCTGTTATTACATGGATCATCACCGGACCGTTCATCTGCTTCGCGGCATTAAGGACTTTTATAAGTTCACCTATATTGTGGCCGTCCACAGGGCCCAGGTATTTGATCCCCATCTGTTCAAAAATGATACCTTCCTGTATGACTGAATATTTCAGCCTGTCTCTCATCCTGCTCAGATGTGTGTATATGTTCTGGCCGACTGTCGGTATGCCTGTAACGGTTTTCTTGACGTTCTTCTTGAACTTCAGATATCCGCTGGTCGCTCTCAGCCTTCTCAGATGTTTCGACATTCCTCCGATATTCGGGGAAATGGACATACCGTTGTCGTTGAGGATCATTATCATTCTGGTCCCGGAATCGCCTATATTGTTAAGCGCTTCATAGGCCAGTCCGCCTGTAAGAGCTCCGTCGCCTATTACGGCGACTACATCGTATTTGCCCTTCTCAATGTCTCTCGCCGCAGCCATTCCCGCGGCAAAAGAAAGAGACGAGCTTCCGTGGCCTGAGTCGAACATATCATGGGGGCTTTCCTTTTTCTTCGGAAATCCGGACAATCCGCCCTGTTTTCTCAGGTTGTCAAATCCCGCTGCCCTTCCGGTCAGGATCTTGTGGACGTAGGTCTGATGGCCCACGTCCCAGATGATTTTGTCAACGGGGCTTGAGAACTGCCGGTGAAGAGCTATGGTAAGCTCCACAGCTCCCAGATTGGAGGCTATATGCCCTCCTGTTTTCGACACTTTGTCCAGAAGAAAATCCCTTATCTGATACGAAAGCAGATCCAGTTCATCCAGTGACATGGATTTTAAGTCTTCCGGAAAATTGTATTCAAGTAAATCACTCCTGATCATATGGTACTCCCTGAAAACCTGATCATTTACACCTTGAGGATAGTTCTTCCGCAAGGCCTGTAAAGAATTCCGCGTTATCATAATACTTCGCCAGAGCGTCTTTTGCCTGGGCGGTCAGTTCCGCCAGGCGTTCACGTGAACGCTCAAGGTCGTAAAGAGCCGGATAAGTGGCTTTCTTGCTCTCCTCGTCGCTGCCCGGCCTTTTGCCCATACTTTCTTCATCGCCGGTCACGTCAAGTATGTCGTCTGCCACCTGGAAAGCAAGGCCCAGATTCTCGGCATAGAGGGTCAGGTCTTCAAGCATCTCTTCATCTGCTCCCCCGAGCCGTGCTCCCGCTCTTACTGCTCCCGTTATGAGAGCCGCCGTCTTGGTGTTATGTATATAGTCAAGAAGTTCTGCGGAACAGTTTTTGTCCTCAGCTTCTATATCTGCCACCTGGCCTGCTATCATGCCGCGGCATCCTGCGGCGTTAGCTATCTCATATGACGCGCTTATGCGTCTTTTCATCATGTCGAAGTCATCGAAAAACATGAGCTTATCCCTGTTCATGGCTTCAAAAGCGCAGTTTAGAAGTCCGTCCCCCGCAAGTGTGGCGATAGCCTCGCCGTATACTTTGTGATTGGTCGGCATTCCTCTTCTCAGATCATCGTCATCCATGCATGGAAGATCATCGTGAATAAGAGAATAAGTGTGTATATATTCGATCCCGCAGGCGTACGGCAGAGCTGTCTCGCATTCTGTTCCCGCGAATTCACAGGAGGCCAGGAGCAACACAGGTCTCAGGCGTTTTCCTCCCGCCATAAGGCTGTATTTCATAGCCTCATAGACCGTTATGCTTTTCTGGTCGATCTCCGGCAGAAAAGTAAGAAGACTGCCTTCAACCATTTTCTTATAATCGTTGTAACTGAATTCTCTCATATCTATTCCTTATCTTCGTCGTTTTTCCGGGTATAAACTTCTATTTTCTGACGCGCTTCATCCAATATCCGCGCGCATTCATCATAGTATTTCTGCCCCTTTTCAAAGTATTTTATAGCGTCTTCAAGGGAAATGTTCTCCTCACTCAGAGCTTTTGAGCATTTCTCAAGTTCAGCCATGTTCTTTTCAAAACTGCTTTTTTCAGCACTCATTCTCTTTCCTCCTTATTTCGGTGACTCTGCAATCCGCGTCGC
This sequence comes from Bacillota bacterium, assembly GCA_030530305.1. Taxonomy (GTDB): domain Bacteria; phylum Bacillota; class Clostridia; order Peptostreptococcales; family Anaerovoracaceae; genus RGIG7111. Next base: position 757 of record JAUMVF010000061.1, on the reverse strand, counting down.
CGTCTCTGAATATGAGAGTAAGATCGTCATTTTCCGCAAGGTTTCCGGTACCGCGCACCAGATTCCTGTCCTTGTCCAGTACCGCCGCGTATCCTTTTTTCATTATTCCTGCAGGGTCGTTGGCCTTTACAACTTCCAGCAGCCTTTCCGCCCTGTTTTTCTTTTCATTGACTAGAGAAACTATAGTTGCCGAGAGCATGTCTCTTATATGCCGAGCTTTCATACGCTGTGAATCCACTCTGAGCAGAAAGGTGTTTTTCATCGCCTCAAGGTCCAGCTGTTTGAGCCTTGCCTCCTTGAACTTTACTGTGTCCGCGAGGCTTCTCTTCAGCGAATCCTTCAGGTCTTTAAGATAATCTCTCAAAGCCTCTGTGTCCGGGACCGCCATCTGGGCTGCCGCGGTAGGGGTTTCTGCCCTTCTGTCTGCGGCAAAATCCGCAATGGTAAAGTCGGTCTCATGACCTACAGCTGATATCACAGGTATCTCTGATTCATAGATGCTCCTGGCTACCGGCTCTTCGTTGAAGGCCCACAGGTCTTCAATCGAGCCGCCTCCCCGGCCTACGATCATCAGATCTATATCATCCATTGTGTTTATATCTTTTATGGCGTGTGAGATATCCGCCGCCGCGTCCGGTCCCTGAACCAGTACCGGATATACAAGTACGGAGGTGATATCGTTCCTGCCCTTTATTATCTTGATTATATCTCTCACCGCGGCTCCGGTCTCCGATGTGACTACGGCGATCTTTTTCGG
>JAUMVF010000174.1 GCA_030530305.1 Bacillota bacterium | reverse complement strand
CTTCGGCTTCTTCTACATACTCGTCTTCAGCGTATTCATCATCAGCATATTCGCCCTCAATGTATTCGCCTTCTTCGTCTTCCTCATCTTCGCCGAAGTACTGGGTATGGCTCTTTATATCTATCTTCCATCCGCAGAGCTTGGCTGCCAGACGTACGTTCTGTCCTTCCTTGCCTATAGCAAGTGACAGCTGGTAATCCGGAACAACTACTGTAGCGGTCTTTTCCTCTTCCTCTTCAAGGAACACTTCCTCGACCTTTGCCGGGCTCAGTACGTTGCTGATCAGTTCCTTCGGATCATCGCTCCACACGATGATGTCTATTTTCTCGCCGAAGAGCTCGTCTACTATGCTCTGAACTCTGCTGCCGCGGGCTCCGACGCACGCTCCTACAGGATCCACGTTTTCGTCATCTGTATAAACGGCTACCTTTGTCCTTGAACCTGCTTCTCTGGCAATGCTTCTGATCTCAACGATGCCGTCTTCTATCTCAGGCACTTCCAGTTCGAAGAGTTTCTTTACGAGACCCGGGTGGGATCTTGAAAGGAATATCTGCGGTCCCTTGGTGGTGTCTTTCACGTCCATGATATATACTCTGATGCGCTTGCCCACGTCGAATCTCTCGCCCGGCACACGCTCGGATGAAGTGAGGATACCCTCTGCTCTTCCGATATTCACAAAGATGGTCTCACGGCTGATCCTCTGAACTGTACCGTTCACGATCTCGCCCTGCTTGCCGATGAATTCCTCATATATCATGTTTCTCTCGGCTTCTCTTATGCGCTGTACGACTACCTGTTTCGCGGTCTGGGCTGCGATCCTGCCGAAGTCTCTCGGTTTTACATGATACTCGACTACGTCGCCGACCTCGTATCTTGAATCGATCTCTCTGGCATCGTCGATGGAGATCTGTGTGGAATCGTCTTCGACTTCTTCAACAACATCTTTCTGCATGAAAACATCGATGTCGCCTTCTTCCTTATCTATCTCAACACGCACGTTCTGAGAGGTCCCGTAGTTCTTCTTGTACGCCGATATGAGCGCCTGCTCTATGGCGTCAAAGATGACTTCCTTTGGGACGTCCTTTTCTTTTTCAAGTTTGTCTACTGCGTCAATAAATGCCTTGTTCATAGTGTTTTCTTCCTCCCTGTTTTTTTAGAAAATCACTGCCAGTTTTGTTTTTGCCACCTTTTCACGGGGCAGCCTTATTTCTCCCGAGTCGTCGGTAATGACTATCTCGTCACCTTCAAGCCCTTTGAGAGTGCCTTCCAGTTTCTTCCGTCCGTTGATGGCGCTGTAAAGGCTCACCTCTACTTCTCGCCCTGCATATCTGTCATAATCCTCATCCCTGATCAGCGCCCGGTCCATGCCCGGAGAACTGACTTCCAGATAGTAGTTCTGGGCGATGGGATCTTTTTCATCCAGCACTTCGCTCAGATATCTGCTGACTTTCTCGCAGTCTTCAGTACCCACGTACTCATCCGGATCCGGAAGATCTATGTACACCCGCAGGAACCAGTCTCTCCCTTCCTTGACGAACTCCACGTTGTACAGCTCGTATCCGTTCTCCGAAAGGAAGCCTTCAAGCTCTGCGGCGACTATGTCTTTTACTTTCTTTCCGGCCATTTCTCCTCCTTGCAGTCATGCCGCGGACCCTTTCCGCGCCGCTCTGAAATAAGAACAAAGAGTGGGAA
>JAUMVF010000173.1 GCA_030530305.1 Bacillota bacterium | reverse complement strand
TTTTTTATTTACAGATATTTTGATCGTCCTTCGGTTGTCCGGTGGAATGGTTCTGTCCAGCATCTTTCTTCCCACCAGCTCTTCGACAATGCGCGATGCTGTGCTTTTCGGAAAATCCACATATTCGCAGAGCTCTTTCAACGTAGATTCGCCGTAGCTGCATAGAGCCAAAATGATATCTGCCTGGCTTCTGGTCAGGTCAAACTTTCTGCAGAAAAAATTCATTCCATCCATGACAAGCTGGAATACATCCAGCATACCCTGAAAAGAAGGTTCTCCGTCAAACTTCTTCACGTTCTGTCCTCCATGTCTTCTTCTGTATCCTTCCTGGATTATTGTAATCATCACGTTCTGAAAAAGTCAAATACACTTTTTATCTCAGCTCATTCAGAATGTATATAATCCCCGGTATTTTTTAACAGGTTTAATAATTTCATAATTTGAGTCCTGTCTATTGACTGCATATTTCTGCAAGATTATAATGTTCCATATCGGAACAGTTTGTGTTCGGGAGGTTTTTCAAATGAATTATCTTGGAATCCTTATCGCTTTGATTACAATGGCTGCAATCGGTGTATTTCATTTCGTTGTAATCAAAGCGGAATACTATTTTTCAAAATCGATCTGGCCGGTCTTTGGTCTCGTCGGACTTGGACTGCTCGCTGCTTCGCTTTTTATTAACAGCACACTTTTAAGTGCTGCAATGGCAGTTGTTGGAGCATCCTGTCTTTGGAGCATTCATGAGCTCTTCAAGCAGGAAAAAAGAGTACAGAAAGGACAGTTCCCGGAAAACCCCAAACGAAAAAAAAGAGCTGTCGCTGAGATGGACTCATCTGTCTCAGATAAATAATCAAAAAAAGGAGCGTGTTAAATTATGGGTGGTGGAAAAATGTTGGCAATTCTGCATTTTATTAATGTCTACGGTACGATCATCATGATGCCGATTGCATTCTTTACCTTTTTGCCATGGCCTGTCAGAGATATCGGCCAGGCTCTTAAGAAAAGTACCGGAAAAGATAATTGGCTGTTAAAGTTCTACCGTATTCTTATGAAGATTCATATTCCGTGTGGCGTTTATGTTCTGGTCGTTGGAATCTTCCATACGATCTTTGCATCCATTAATCACGGATGGGGAGTCAATCTGGGCATGGCCACGCTGTTCTTCTATCTTATTGGCTTCATTGTTTTTCTTTTCCGCAAGAAGATCGGGCCGGTCTGGGTCCCGATCCATCGTGTCGCTGAATATGTTGCAATCGCAATCATGTTCATTCACTGCGTGCCGGCACTTCCGATCATCTTCGGCGGTATTGCGAAAATGATCTGGCATAATTTATTTGGATAATGAAGGAGGTAGTTATGAAAAAAAGATGGCTATGGCGAATGCTCGGTTTGGTCGTTATTTTTAGTCTTTTGATTGCAATTCCGGTCTTTGCCGAGGCGGAACGGTTTGATCCGAATAACTTCACGCCTCCGGGATGGGATATGTACGTCAATGTTTTAGGCGGTTCCTTAACATTCCCGTTTGCGATCCTCTGCATGCTGGTCTGGTTTTTCAAAGATATGGCAATCGCCTGTCCGAAAAAGCCGAACGGATGGCAGAAGGTATACAAAGTCTTTCGAGCAATTCATATTCCGCTTGGTGCCTTTGTAATGGCGTTCGGTTTATACCATGCGATCTATGCCACGATCCGTCACGGTTATGGAGCATTTGAACTTACCTGG
>JAUMVF010000060.1 GCA_030530305.1 Bacillota bacterium | reverse complement strand
AGAGCTGCTAACCAGATGATCGAAGAAGTAAGAAGACAGTTCAGAGAAGACAAAGGCATCATGGAAGGAACTTCAAATCCTAACTACACAAGATGCGTAGACATATCCACAAAGGCTGCCCTCAAGGAAATGGTAGCGCCGGGACTCCTGGCTATCATCGCTCCTCTGGCAGTTGGTATCATCCTTGGAACCGAGGCTCTCGGCGGACTCCTGGTTGGAGCTCTCGCATCCGGAGTACTTCTCGCTCTGATGATGGCCAACGCAGGCGGCGCATGGGACAATGCCAAGAAGTACGTTGAAGAAGGTAACTACGGCGGCAAGGGTTCAGAAACCCACAAGGCTACAGTTGTAGGCGACACAGTCGGCGATCCGTTCAAGGATACATCCGGCCCGTCCATCAACATCCTCATCAAGCTGATGACTATCGTAGCAGTAGTATTCGCACCGCTGTTCATTTCAATCGGCGGACTCCTCACTCTGTAATCACAGCGTGAATATGAACGTAATAAAGGCGCGGGTCAGATGCGATCTGCGCCTTGCTTTTTAAGAGGAAATCTAAGATGTCAAAAACAAGGATCGAAAAACTCAAGTGCCCTAAATGCGGACATGAACAGAAAGTAACAGTATGGGACAGCATAGAGGTGGCAGACAGTCCTGAAGCAAAAGAAAAAATAATATCCGGGGATCTGTTTCTTTTCACGTGCGAAGAGTGCGGCAACGCCACGCCTATGATACACACCAGCCTTTATCACGACAAAGAAAAGAAACTTCTGGTGTATGTGATACCTGATTACGACAAGGAGCAGCAGGAGAAATTCAAGCTTTTGGCAAAAGATATGGGAGACCTGATCCCTGAAGACAAAAGGGACGGGTACGAAGAGAGAATGGTATTCAACGCCAACAGCCTGAAGGAGAAGGTTCTGCTCAGAGAGGCAGACCTTGACGACCGCGTCATCGAACTCATGAAGCTGTACTATATAGCCAACGCGCAGCAGCAGCTGGGTGATAAGGAGATCGGGGAAGTACTGTTCGAATCTCTGGGAGGCGTCAACGGTTTCGTGTTCCTGATGAAGGAGGGGAATCCTTTCTTTGCGGAGATCGACATGGAAGCCTACGATACCCTCAGAGAGGATATGAAAGAAAACCTCGACAAGGAAACAGGCGCGGGATTTGCCCAGATAGACTGGCAGTGGGCTCAGAACGTCACTGAAAAATATCTGAGTGAAGACTGATATATAAGACGATTCAAGGCATGCGGGAAAACCCCGCATGTTTTTTTATATAAAAAAGAGGCCCGCGTATCCGCAGGCCTTTATTCATCTCTTTATTTTTTTCTGTCCCAGAAGGCTCTGGTGAAGAAGATGATCATCGTGAAGAGTTCCAGCCTTCCTACGAGCATCATCAGGCACATATATACCTTGAGGAATCCTGAGAAATCGCTGAAGTTATCTATCAGCAGCCCTGCGTCATTCAGAGCAAGTCCGCAGTTGGAAAGAATAGCTATGGACGTGCTCATTGTGGTTGTGAAGTTGTATCCCTGTGTGGAAAGGATGACGCACGACAGCAGGAAGAAACCGAAGAAAGTCAGTATAAATACCGCTATGGCGGAAACCACAGGAGGCGCCACAGGCCGTCCGTTGAGTTTTATGGTCCTTATTGCCCGGGGATGGATCTTTCTGAACATTCCGCGCCGTATATACTTGAACAGGAATATGACGCGGACTATCTTGAGAGAGCCGCTGGTCGAAGCAGAGCATCCGCCGGTGAACATCAGTATAAGCAGCAGCATCTGGCAGGTCGAAGGCCAGATTATGCTGGTGTATGAAAAGCCTGCGGTAGTCATATTGCTCACTACCTGTACAGCGCTGATCTTGAAAGCCTCTCCGGGAGCCATGTCCCCTGAATTCCACAGGGAGATGAATCCGATCACGATGGCCGCGGCAAGTACCAGAAGGAATACACGCAGTTCGGTATCTTTTGCTATCGCCTTGAAGTTTCTCTTTATCAGGTAGAAATACATCAGAAAGTTTATAGAGCCTATTACCGCGAAAATGCATATGATAAAATCTACATAGTTGCTGCCGTAATAATCCAGACCGCCCGGGTGCAGGAAAAGACCTCCCGTACTTATACAGCTCACGGAGTTTGCCAGAGCGTCGAATGTGGTCATGGAACTTCCGAGTTCGAGGAGTACGAATTCCAGTAAAGTGAACACAATGTATGTAATGTACAGTATTTTGGCTGTATCAGTCATCCTGATTGCGGATTTTTCAAGTACCGGTGAAGGTGTCTCAAGACGGGCGATAACCTGTCCGTTGATGCCAAGCGCCGGAAATACGGAAATGATGAATATGAGTATTCCCATGCCGCCGATCCAGTTGGAAGTGGCTTTCCACATGAGCATGCCCTTGGAAAACAGGGTAACATCCAGAACAGAGCTTCCGGTGGTTGAAATGCCTGCGGTGGACTCAAACAGAGCGTCAATGAATGAATCTGTGAGCCCTGTGAAAAGGTAAGGCAGCACTCCGAACAGGCAAGCGGTGATCCAGCATGTGGCTACGGCGATGTAGCCGTCACGGGCCCTGAATATGGCTTTGGAAAAACGCATGGACACGAAAAGTATAAGACCCAGAGGAACGATGACAGCCATCGACTTGAGGATGCCGGCTGCAGTTCCCGGTTCATCGTAATAAAAAGCGCACAGCAAAGCGGGGATCATGGACGCTCCGACTATGAGGAGGATGATCCCGTTGAGTTTCAGTATAGCTTTGTAGTTCAGATTTCTGCTGTTCAAAGCCACCTGCTGCACCTCTTTTCTAATGTCCCGGTTTCCAGTATTCCGGAGTGAAGATGACGAAGAACGTGATGAGTTCCAGTCTTCCGGCTATCATCAGCAGTGAAAGCACCACAGATGAGAAATCCGAGAATACGGCGTAATTGATCTCCGGACCTACCAGCCCGAAAGCGGGGCCGTAGTTGCCAAGGCATGAAAGGGCGCCTGAGAAGCACGCGATGTGCTCTATGTTGTCGAAGGAGACCAGAAGGGTTCCCAGAACTAGCGCCACTGCGTAAAGGAATATGAACGTGACAACAGACGACATGGTCTGTGAAGGGACCCGTCTGCCGTTTATCCGTACATCCATGACCGCGTTGGGGTGGAGCCTTATAGCTATGCCTTTGCGTATATATTTCAGGACTATCAGTATCCTTACCGCCTTTACACCTCCGGCAGACGAACCGGAACAGCCGCCTATGAACATGAGAATGAAAAGCAGCATCTTGCTCAGTTCGGGCCACAGGCCGAAATCGGCGTTGGTGAAGCCGGTGGTGGTGGCAATGGATATAGTCTGGAAAAATGCTTTGTCAGCTGATTCTGACGCAGTTGTATAAAAGCCGGTCGCGTAAAGATCCACAGCGATCACGGCGGAAAATACCAGTACTATGAATATGTAAAAACAGAACTCAGAATCTTTGAAATATGCCTTCGGACCACGTCTCAGAGCCTGATAGTGCAGGTTGAAACTGGTGCCGGCAAGCAGCATGAATATGGTTATTACTACGTCAAAGTATGTTGAAGAATAGTATTCGATGCTTGCGTCATGATTGGTGAAGCCTCCGGTGCCCGCAGTGCCGAAGGTGGTTATAAGGGCGTCAAACACGCCCATTCCTCCCAGACAGAGAAGTATGAGTTCGGCGACGGTGAGAGTGCCGTATACCAGACAGATGTATCTGGCCATGTCATTCATCTTGGGCGTTATCTTGTCGAGGACCGGTCCAGGAGTCTCTGCTCTGACTACGTTCTGGCCCGAGAGTCCAAGTGAAGGCAGCAGCGCCACGGCAATGACGATGATACCTATGCCGCCCAGCCAGTGGGTAAATGAACGCCAGAAAACAACGCCCTTCGGTATGGAGTCAAAGTCGGAAAGCACAGATGCCCCTGTAGTGGAAAAGCCGGAGCAGGCTTCAAAAAAGGCCTTGAACGGATCGGTAATAGTACCGGTCACCATATATGGGATCCCTCCGATTATCGCAGCGATGAACCAGACGAGCGTGACTATGAGAAAACCGTCCCGCATTTTGAGAACGCGGGAAGCGTCTTTCGAAGCTAGAGACATCAGAAGGCTGCCGGCTACAGTCGCTCCGGCAGTCAGGGTAAACTGAATAGCGGTCTCGTATTCACCGTAGATAAGAGCCACTAACACCGGGACCAGCATAGCCAGTCCTATGATCCGGCAGCATACGCCGGATATTTTGAGTATCCCTTTTTTGTTGAGCCCCATGACAGTGAACGATCCCTTTACCCGCCGAAATGAAGTTTGGATTTAGTGCGCATGAGAGTTTCGATATTCTTTATCTCTGAAAGAAGCGCTATGATCATGACTCTGTCACCTTCGCGGATGATAGTATCCCCGTTAGGTATTATCGCTTCAGAGCCTCTGTGTATGGCTGCTATGATAACACCGGCCGGAAGAGTGAGAGTCGACAGTTTCTTGTTTACAAGCGGCATCCTGTCATCAGCTATTATTTCCATGATCTCAGCCTGTCCCTGCACGAGCATGGACGAGATGACGCGCTTCGATCCCTGGATGTACCGAAGGATGTTGCTTGCGGTTATGTCAAGAGGATTGAGAGCCATGTCTATGCCCATGGTCTCAATAAGATCTGAATAGCTGGATCTACTGATCTTGGCTATGACGTCCTCGATGCCTCTTTTCTTGGCGGTGAGGGCCAGCAGCAGATTGTCTTCGTCAAAACCGGTGCTGGTTATTACCGCGTCCATGGCGTCGAAGTTCTCTTCCTCCAGGAGGTTCAGGTCTGTCGCGTCGCCGTTTAAGATCATGGCGTTATCAAGATGGGATGACAGGTAGTGGCATCTGTCCAGATCTTTTTCTATTATCTTGACAGCCACGCCGAAATCCTCCAGTTTTCTGGCAAGATAAAGACCGGTCTTTCCGCCGCCCATGATCATTACTTTCTGTATATCGTTATATTTATGCTGACGGTCTGTGACCTTGTCGCTCAAGGTCAGTACGTCCTGTTTTTCTCCTACTACGTAAAGCACGTCGTCCTTCTGGATGACAGTGTCGCCGTGAGGTATGATTACCTTTCCGTTTCTGGACAAAGCAACCACCAGCATATCCTTGAGGATCTGCCCCACATTCGTGATGGGAAGATCAACGAGTTCGGGAATGTGCCACGCGAAGAATTCTATGAGAGCTACTTTCCCGCTGGTGAATACACCGTTTGCCAGAGTGTATTTTTCAACCAGATATCTGTATATCTCTATGGCGATCGAAAGATCCGAATTGACCACATAATCGATGTCCATGTTTTCTTTTATGAAATCGATCTGGTTCATATGTTCAGGATCTCTTACGCTTGCGATGACCCTGGGACATCCCAGCTTTTTCGCGAAGCTTGCGATCAGGATGTTCTGCTCATCTGAACCGGTGCACGTCAGAAGATAATCGTGGGAAGCCACGCCTATCTGCTTCAGCACACTGGTGTCTTTGGCATTGGCATTGACAGTCATTACGTCCATCTGGGAAACCAGTTTTTCCAGGACGTGTTCATTGCTGTCCACAACGGTCAGAGAATGATCTCCGCCAAGGAGCGCGTCGGCGACTTTGCGGCCGAGTTTACCTGCTCCGATGATTGCGATCTTCATATCAGTGTAACCTCTTTTACCCTTCGGGAATTTCGACCACATTATGTGAAATCTACTTAATTTTAACACTATATTTATGTTAATCAACATATAATTGAAACATACATTAAAATGTAATAGAATGATAGCCGGCCTCACAGAAGGCTGAAAAGAGGGGAAGACATGCAGATCAAAAGGATAGTAACAGGAATTCTTGAAGAAAACGGATACATCATCTATCAGAAGAACAGCGAAGACTGTTTCATAATAGATCCTGGCGCGGATGCGGACAGATTTGTTTCATTTGTTGAAGAAAACGGCCTCAGACCTTCCGCGGTGCTTCTGACACATGGTCATCACGACCACTGCGGGGGAGTAGACAGGCTGACTGACCGGGCGCCGTGTCCTGTGTATATCCACAGGGAAGATGAAGATCTGGCAAAATGCAGGACTGATGAATATCTTGAGGACGGACAGGTCTTTAAACTGGGAGATGAGGACATCAAGGTGATACATACCCCCGGCCACACGAGAGGCGGAGTGTGTTTTTACGCGGAAAAGAGCAGGGCGGTATTCACAGGGGACACCATATTCGATATCGATATAGGCAGGATGGACCTTGAGGGAGGCTCTGAAAAGGATATGGCGCAGAGCCTGAAAAACGTGGTCGATAAATGGGAAAATGACATGATCATATACCCGGGCCACGGCGGCTCCAGTTCAATGAAAAAGGTAAGACAGGTAAACAGTGAATTTTTAGATATGATCGGAGAATGACCGGATGAGTATAAGACTGATAGCGCTGGACATCGACGGCACGACACTCAACAGCAAAGGAAGACTGACAGAACGGACAAAAGACGCACTTGAAAGGGCGATAGAAAGCGGCGTGTATGTCGTTATGGCTACGGGCCGTTGTTTTGACGCCCTGCCGGACGACATAATGGCCATTTCCAACATGAACTATGTGGTGACTTCCAACGGGGCAATGGTCAGGGATCTGAATACCGGGGAAGTGATACTCAGGAACTGCCTTGACCCTGAAGTCGTGGTTGAAGCGGAAAAGATACTGCGTGACTGCGGCCAGATGGTGGAGATATTCATTGACGGCACCGCTTACATAGAAAGATCACTGTATGAATACATACGCGACGGCGGCGACACATACAGGCACAGGGAATACGTGATGAAGACAAGGAATCCTGTAGACGATCTCATGGGGCATCTTCTGAAAAACAGGGACAGGATAGAGAATATAAACATCTTTTTCAACACCCAGGAAGCGAAAGCTGCTATGCATCCCGTACTTCTGCAGCTTGAGAATGCGACAGTCACGTCATCCCTTGACAACAACTGGGAGATAGGCGGGGCGACCACCAGCAAAGCCAACGCCCTCAGGACCCTTACAGAGATGCTGGGCATAAAGAAGGAAGAGATGATGGCCTGCGGAGACAGCCCCAACGATATAGCAATGCTCCAGGAAGCGGGCATAAGCGTCGCTGTGGGAAACGCCAAGGAACCTGTAAAGGAAATGGCCTCGTTCATAAGCGCTACCAACAACGAAGACGGAGTAGCGGTGGCCATCGACAAATTCGTATTCGGGAAAGAAACAGAATAGAAACAGATATATAAATAGTATGAAGAACCGGCAGAATGTCCTGAAAAAAGGCAGTCTGCCGGTTTTTTGCGCATTCGCTTGACCCGGTCAAAGACTTCCATATAATGGAAATCAAACCGGCGGTATGAAAACCGGAACACAGAAAATGAGGGGGAAAAACATGGACAACAGACAGCTGGGGAATCTTGGCGAAGATATGGCTGCGGGATATCTTGAAAAACAGGGGTGCAGGGTGCTGCGCAGGAATTACAGATGCAGAGAAGGCGAAATAGATATAATTGCGGAAAAGGGGGGAGTTCTGAGCCTGGTGGAAGTGAAGACCAGAAGGTCGGATTCCTTCGGGAGACCGGCGGAAGCCGTAGACCCAAGGAAGCGGGAGCATATAAAAAGAGCGGCAATGAATTTTCTGTCGGAAAGTGAAGAATACTATCCATACATAAGGATGGATGTGATAGAGATCGTGATAAATCATATCAAAGGAGCGTTCTGAGGCAGAGCGGCCGGAAAGGGGATCAAGATGCTCACAAAAATCATAACCGCTTCATTATGGGGGATAGACGCGGATCTGGTGACTGTGGAGACCGATGCGCATCCGGGGCTGCCTGCCCTGAACATAGTCGGCCTTGCGGATATAACTATAAAGGAAGCAAAGGACAGGATCAGACCTGCAGTAATGAATTCCGGATTCCGTTTTCCGGGAAACAGGATAACGGTAAATCTGTCACCGGCAGCCACGAGGAAAGAGGGAAGTCATTTCGACCTTCCCGTAGCTTTAGGACTGCTGCTTCTGCAGGAAGGAGCACCGGCAGAGAATGCTCCCGGGTGGGGCGTGCTGGGTGAACTGTCTCTTGACGGGCAGGTGCTCCCGGTGACAGGGGCGCTGCCCATGGCCATCGGAATGAGGAAAAGCGGCATAAAGAAGATCATGGTCCCCGAAGGCAACGCTGAGGAAGTATCCATCGTTAAAGACATAAGCGTGTATCCGGTGGAGTCTTTAAGAGAGGCGTACATGATTTATACGGGGCAGGTGTATGCTGGAAGAATCGCAAGAAGAGATACGGCAAGCAGGAAGACCTGCGGAAAAAGTGAGCCTGATTACGCCGACGTGGCAGGCCAGGAGAACGTAAAGAGAGCCGTGACCATCGCAGCGGCCGGAGCCCACGGCCTGCTGATGATGGGAAGTCCCGGAGTGGGGAAGACCATGATAGCGAGCAGAATGCCCGGCATCATGCCGGACCTTGATTATGAGGGCGCGCTCACCTTGACCCAGATATACAGCGTAGCCGGAAGACTCAGCGAAAAGAAGCAGATAATCAGGGGCAGACCGTTCATCGCGCCTCATACAACTATTACTAAGGCGGGGCTCATGGGCGGTGGCCTGAAACCAAAACCCGGGGCTGTATCCCTTGCTCATGAAGGCATATTGTTTCTGGATGAGTTCGGTGAATTCGACGGAAAACTTCTGGACATGCTCCGCCAGCCGATGGAAGAAGGGAAAATAGCGATTTCCAGAGGAGGGAGAAATGCCGTTTTCCCCTGCAGTTTCATGCTGGTGGCGGCAAGCAACCCGTGTAAATGCGGTTATCTGGGAGATCCAAAGCACGAATGCACATGCACGCCCGGGCAGATCGACAGTTACCGGAGCAGATTTTCCGGGCCTCTTATGGACAGGATAGATCTTCACGTGAAAGTGGAAGCTGTCGAAGAGCGTGATCTGGGGCGGAAAACCAAGGGGCTTTCCACTCCTGAAATGAAGGAGATGGTCGCAGGAGCAAGGGTTCTCCAGCGTAAAAGGCAGAAAGCCAGACTCAATGGTGAGCTTGAGCCTGCGGAACTGAAGAAGTACTGCCCCCTAGGCGAAGAAGAAAGAAAGTTCATGGAAAAGGCATACAGTTCACTGGGGCTGAGTATGAGAGTTTATCACAAGATAATAAAGGTCAGCAGGACCATAGCAGATCTTGCCGGGGAATCTGAGATAAGTGTAAGTCACATAGCGGAGGCGCTGCAGTACAGGGGTCTGGAAAGTATCTACCACAGGTAAGGAAACGTATAAAAAGAGGGGAAAGAGATGAGTGAAACAGAAAAAGAGGCGGGTCGGACCGGCATAAAATGTCTTGAGATAGATGATGAAGATTATCCGGACCTGCTGAGAAAGATATCTGATCCGCCAAAGAAACTGTACTGCGCGGGAGACATGAAACTTCTTGAAAAGGAGACCATAGCGGTAGTCGGGTCCCGCAAAGTCACCGAATACGGCGAGAAGACCGCGTACAAACTTGGCAGGATACTTTCCGAAGCCGGGGCTGCGGTAGTAAGCGGCCTTGCCAGGGGAGCGGACTCAGCGGCTCACAGAGGAGCTCTGGAAGGAGAGGGAGGAGCCATCGGGGTCATGGGCTGCGGAATAGATATATGCTACCCTGCGTCCAATATCAGACTCTGGGAGAAAGTAAGGGATACGGGGCTTCTGCTTTCCGAATATCCTCCCGGGACAAAAGCCGCGAAATACATGTTCCCGAGGCGCAACAGAATCATCAGCGGGCTTTGCAGAGCAGTCATAGTCGTTGAAGCGGGGATACACAGCGGGTCTCTGATAACCGCTGAACTTGCGGCTGAACAGGGACGCACTGTATACGCTGTGCCGGGGAATATAGACAGGGTGAGCAGCTTTGGATCCAATAAACTGATCAGAGACGGGGCAACGCCCTTGCTTCTTCTGACAGACGTGCTGGAGGATCTGGGAATGACCGGACGGAAAGATGCTGCCGGCGATGAAAAGTACGATCAGCTGGGCCCGGATGAAAAAAAGATAATCGACGCTGTTTCCCGCCTGGGTGAGCTGAGTGTGGATCAGATATGCGCGGAGACGGGTATGCATCCCTGGACAGTCAACGGCATAGTCACTGTACTGGAAATGAAGGGATTTCTGCACGTTTACATGGGCAGGGTATTTACAGAACAATAATAATATACGAGAGATTTCTCCTACCGGAAAACCCGCTCAAAACGGGTCTGAAAAGAGTGTGTTTTTTGATACATATATATGTAGGAGAAATTTTTTTGTTGCAAAAACTATCAAATGAAAATATAATCAAAACTTGTAAGTCATAAGGAGACTTTTCGATTTAAAGAAACATTTAAGGTTTAACACTTAGAATATACTAAACAGGCCGCCGGAGGAAAACCTGATCGGAAGGCCTAAAAGGGAGTGCAGATGGCTAAGACCAAGAAAAAACTGGTGATCGTGGAATCACCGTCAAAAGCGAAGACAATAGGCAAGTTTCTGGGCAGCGGATACAAAGTCACCGCGTCAGTGGGACATGTGAGAGATCTGCCCAAGAGCAAGCTTGGCGTAGATAAAGAAAACGATTTTGAGCCTCAGTATATAAACATCAGAGGCAAAGGCGACGTGATCAAAGAACTGAAGAAGGAAGCAAAGAAC
>JAUMVF010000172.1 GCA_030530305.1 Bacillota bacterium | reverse complement strand
TTTTGTTGTATGACGGGCATGCCGTCAATCTGTGGTGAAAGTCCACAAGGGGCGTAGTTGCCGACGAACCCCAAAGCGACTCCCAAGGTTCAAGTCGTGAGGCTTGGGCGAGAAGAAGGGATAGCGAAATCGTAGCCTGACGAACAGGAACCTAATACCAAGGCACATGCGGCGGATAAGTGGACAACAAGTCACGAAGTCCAAAAGGCAACCGTAACCCGTATGTGTAGATTAGGCAGGTAGACGAGGAAAGAATGACGACTTATCCCGTGAGGTCTCGTGGACGGCACAGCTGTAGTAACAACGAACCACGAGAAGTCAGCCGAAGCCATAGTAGTGATGAAGTATCGGTAATGGATATGGAGCGAAGGGCTGAACAACCTAAAGTCAAATGGAACTCTGATGGCGAGAATCCATGTCCGACGAGGAGCAAGTAGCGAAGACGTAACTAAACGAACGCTCCATAGGAGGTAGGACAGAGGACGTAAGAGCAGAGGAAGGAAAGGAGACAATCTATGTCTGAGCTTTTAGAAGAAATCCTCAGCAGAGACAATATGAAACTGGCACTCAAGCGAGTAAAAGCAAACAAAGGAGTCGGTGGAGTGGATGGGATAGACACCAATGAAATTGATGAATATCTTGTCGAAAACTGGGTGGAAATCCGAGAGCGGATACGAAGACGGAAGTACAAACCGCAGGCAGTAAGACGGGTAGAAATACCAAAGCCAAATGGTGGTGTGCGTAATCTTGGTATCCCCACGGTAGTAGACAGAGTCATTGAACAAGCCATCGCCCAACGGTTAACGCCCATAATGGAACCTTACTTCAGTGAGTACAGTTATGGATTCAGACCGAACAGATGTGCACAGCAAGCGATTGTGAAATTGCTTGAGTACTTCAATGACGGATATGCCTATGTAGTGGATATCGACCTCGAAAAGTTCTTCGACAATGTACACCATGATAAACTCATGTACCTTGTACACAAATACATCAACGATGGAGATACAGAATCTTTGATTCAGAAATACCTAAACGCTGGTGTGATGGTGCGTGGGAAGTATGAGGTAACGGAGAAAGGAACACCACAAGGAGGTAACCTATCTCCACTTCTATCAAACATCATGCTCAATGAACTTGACAAGGAACTGGAACAGAGAGGATTGCACTTCGTGCGATATGCTGATGACTGTATTATCACTGTTAGAAGTAGTGCAGCAGCAAACCGAGTCATGCACTCTATTACAGGGTGGATTGAACGTAAATTGCGGCTCAAAGTCAATGCTACAAAGAGCAAGGTCACGAAACCATCCAAATTAAAATATCTCGGTTTTGGATTTTGGAAGGACAAAGAAGGGTGGAAGGCAAGACCTCACCGAGACTCAATAAAGCGATTCGAGAGGAAGTTGAAACAGTTAACCAAGCGTAGCTGGTCAGTTAGTATGGATTATAGAATCATGAAACTAAACCAGGTGATACGTGGCTGGATTAACTATTTCAGAATTGGCGGTATGAAGACCGCTATGAGAAGAATCGATGAGCACTTGAGAAACCGCATGAGGATTGTCATATGGAAACAGTGGAAAAAAAGGAGTAAGCGAATGTGGGGGTTGCGTAAACTCGGGGCACCTGAGTGGATGGCAAGACAGTCTGTAGGTTTCGGGAATCACTACCAAGCGGTAGCCAAAACCACAGGACTGCACCTCATCAGCAAAGAAATCCTCGCAAAGCGAGGACTCATAAGCTGTTTAGA
>JAUMVF010000059.1 GCA_030530305.1 Bacillota bacterium | reverse complement strand
CTTGAGAAAAAGCCAGGAGGTGGCGGGAACAGCGCCAAACGGGGCATACAGATCCACAAAGACGTGGGCATAGGCATGACGAGGGTGGATTACGATCAGCTCTGGTTCAGGAAAAGCCTTGTCCAGAGGCTCATAGAGAACAGGGAGAAACAGGAGGACAGTGAAGAAAACACACGTGTCCTTTACGTGGCTGTAACAAGGGCACGGGACAGGCTGGTACTCACCGGCGTGGTACCGGACATCGAAAAAGAAGAAGACCGCTATGAAATGCTGGATTATATACCCGAATGCAAAAGCTATCTGGACATGATCGGGCCATCCTGCGAAGAAGCGGGGATAAAAATACATCACTTTACAAAAGAAAGTCTTATGGAAAGTGAAGGATCTGCGGCAGAAATGCTCTACGGCCTTGATGCTGAGCCCGCAGACGGCGGGGATCCGGACTCTTCCGGAGACAGCAGGCTGAAGGATCTTATAGACAAAAGGCTTTCATACAAATACGAAAATGAGAACGCGTGCAGGGTCAAGTCCAAATACAGCGTGACCGAGCTTAACAGGACAGCTGCGGGGAAAGCGTATGAGATGAAACCTTCCCTGGATATACCGGCCTTCGCGGCAGGCGAGACATACAACGACGCCGCTTCCCGCGGTACCGTGATGCACACTGTCATGGAACATCTTGATTTCGCAGGAACGTATAAAGCCGTCCAGAATGGGAATGGGGAAGAGTATATCGACGCAAGTATAGATAAAATGACCGAAAAGGGAATCATTAGCAGCGATCAGTCTGATATGGTCTCAGTAGAAAATATTCTGGAATTTTTCAACACCGATTTCGGGCGCAGAGCCGCCGAAGCAGCAGAGAAGGGCAAACTGTACAAAGAGTCTCCCTTCAATGTAATGAGCCAGGTCGACGGCGTGGATGTGATGGTGCAGGGAGTCATAGACTGCTGGTTTGAAGAAGATGACGGCAGCGTGCTTCTGGATTACAAGACCAGCTACATCGACAGAAAAGATCCTGACCGCAGTATAGAAAAGATAAAAGAAACATATCAGGGCCAGCTGAAGCTTTACGGCGAGGCTCTGGAAGAGATCACAGAGCAGAAGGTGAAAGAGACCTACCTCTATCTCTTCGGCGCAGGGCAGCCTGTGGAAATATAAGGGCAGAAGGAGACCGGAGTTCCCGGAAGGGAAAAGGGAGCAGCGATCCCGGGAAGTAAATAATGGGAATAAAAAAGAGCCGCTCGCTTTCGCAAGCAGCTCTTTTGTTATTGATATTTTTATAGAACTATCAGTTAAACTTTTAGCCTACACAATACCCTGAGCCTTCATAGCTTCGCAAACCTTCAGGAATCCAGCGATGTTAGCACCTGATACCAGGTCTCCGCCGTACTTCTTAGCAGCAGCAGCGCAGTTTGCATAAATGTTTGTCATGATCTGTTCGAGTTTAGCGTCAACTTCTTCGAATGTCCATGACAGTCTCTCTGAGTTCTGGCTCATTTCGAGTGCTGATACAGCAACGCCGCCAGCGTTTACAGCCTTTGATGGAGCGAAGTAGATGTCCTGAGCACGGAAGTACTCAACAGCATCTGTTGTGCAAGGCATGTTAGCGCATTCGATACAAGCAATAGCTCCGCTTGCAACGATAGCTTTAGCATCGTCCAGGTCGATATCATTCTGTGTAGCACATGGCATGAATATGTCAGCCTTAACGTTTCTCCAAGGTTTACCTTCGTGATATTCAGCGTTTGGCTTGGAATCAACGTATTCCTTGATTCTAGCTCTTCTAACTTCCTTGATGTCCTTAACCAGGTCTGTGTCGATTCCGTCTGGATCATATACATAACCAGCTGAATCAGAAAGTGTGATAACTTTAGCGCCGAGCTGTGTAGCTTTAACTGCAGCGTAGATAGCAACGTTTCCGGAACCTGTGATACATACTGTCTTGCCTTCGAAACTGTCGCCGTTGTCCTTCAGCAGCTCTCTTGTGAAGTAGCAGCATCCGAATCCTGTAGCTTCTGTTCTTGCAAGTGATCCACCGAATGTGAGTCCTTTACCTGTCAGAACGCCAGCTGCGAACTGGTTAACGACTCTCTTGTACTGTCCATAGAGGTATCCGATTTCTCTTCCGCCTACACCGATGTCTCCAGCCGGTGTGTCTGTGAACTGTCCGATGTGTCTTGAAAGCTCAGTCATGAATGCCTGACAGAACTTCATTACTTCGTTATCTGACTTGCCCTTAGGATCGAAGTCTGAACCACCTTTACCACCGCCGATTGGAAGTGAAGTAAGGCTGTTCTTGAAGATCTGCTCAAATCCTAAGAATTTAACGATACCGGAGTATACTGATGGGTGGAATCTCAGTCCGCCTTTGTAAGGTCCTATTGCAGAGTTGAACTGAACTCTGAATCCACGGTTAACCTGTGTCTTACCACTGTCGTCAACCCATGCTACTCTGAACTGTACGAATCTTTCAGGCTCAACGAGTCTTTCGATGATTCCAAGCTGTTCGATTGTCGGATCAGCTTCAACTACTGGTTCGAGTGATTCGAGCACTTCGATTACTGCCTGCAGAAATTCTGGTTCGTTTCCGTCTCTTCTCTTGACGGTTTCATAAACGTCTGCTAAATACTTGTTCTTTAAACTCATTTCTGTTCCTCCTAAAAACTAAAAATTGTTTTTGCAACTATAAATATTATAGTACACCGAATGTCACTTTTAAATATAGAAATTGCAATTTTTATCATTATTTATTTAAAGAAAAACTCACGTAAATATTTGCGATTTGGCAGCGGGCTTTTTTAAAAAAGCGGCCGGGCGAAAGGAAAAAGCAAAAGATTGCATAAAAAGGTGGTTTTAAGGTATAATTAAGGGTCCTAACGGGCAGAAATTTTTGAAAGGAGCAGATTCCCATGGACAACGAAAAGACTTTCGATGAGATCACTGAAGAAATCGTTGATCTGGTCGTTGAGAAAAAATACATAAAAGCCAGAGATCTGCTGCTTAAGAACAATGAAGTAGATATCGCGGAGATACTCGAGGAGATCCTTGAAGAAGTGGACGCGGAGCGTACAGTCATCCTGTTCAGGATGCTTCCCAAGGATGTAGCCGTCGAGGTCTTTTCGTACCTTCCCGGAGACGACCAGAAGGCCATCATCAACGTCATTACCGATAAGGAAATAAACTATATCATAGAAGAGATGGACTTCGACGACATGATCGACGTGCTGGAAGAACTTCCGGCCAATCTGGTGGACAAGATCCTGGAGCAGACTCCGAAGGATGAAAGAAAACAGATCAACACTTTCCTGAACTATCCGGAAGACTGCGCCGGTACTCTGATGACGCCGGATTACATCATGCTGAAGATGGATATGACTGTAAAGGAAGCCATGGCCCACATCAAGGAAGTCGGCATGGATTCCGAGACTATATATACCTGTTATGTCAAAGATCCGGTAAGACGGCTGCAGGGCATCGTATCCTTAAGAACGCTGGTTATTTCCGATGATGACGTTCTTGTAAAAGACCTGATGCATACAGACTTCGTTTCCGTAAATGTTTACGACGACAGGGAAGAAGTATCCGAGGCCTTCACTAAATACGGATTCCTGGCAATACCGGTAGTCGATAACGAGAACAGACTTGTAGGTATCATCACCGTCGACGACATCTTTGACGTAATCGAAGAAGAGACAACAGAGGATATCGAAAGAATGGCCGGCGTAATCGACAGCTCAGACGCGGAGTATCTGGATATGAGCGTGTGGAAGCACATCAAGAACAGACTGCCCTGGCTTTTCTTCCTCATGTGTTCATACGTGATCACGGGAAGCATCATAGCAGGATTCGAGGCGGAGCTTTCCAAGGTGATATGCCTTGTGGCGTACATGCCGATGCTCATGGGTACGGGAGGAAACTCCGGCTCCCAGTCGGCGACTCTTGTCATACGTGGACTTTCCGTAGGGGACATAGATCTGAAAGACGCGTGGAAAGTGCTGTGGAAAGAGGCGCGGGTCAGCTTTTTCATAGGGTTGGCGTTGAGCGTGCTGAATTTCCTCAGAGTAATATATATAGATCATAACGGGGTCGGCGTAGCGCTGACCGTATGCATCGCTATGGTAGTCATAGTGGTGGCGGCCAAGGTCGTCGGCGGAATGCTGCCTCTTCTGGCAAAGAAGATAGGCATCGACCCGGCACTGATGGCAAGCCCGATGATCGCATCGCTCACAGACATGATCTCAGTTGTTACATATTTCGTACTGGCGACCATGATACTCAATATTTAAAGGGGACAAAAGGGGGACAAAATGAGAAAGGACCAGACTGAAAAAACACTGACAGCAGGGGCAGCGTCAAAACTCAGCAAAGAAGTCATACGGAGGTATGAGGACCCGGAATATAAAAAAGCTGCCGAAGAATATGAGAAAAAGCACCGCAGGAGCAGCCGCCGCAGCGAGCGCGCGGATGACCGCCCGGCGGAAAGAATGACAGACGACTACGAGGGCGAAAGCACCTACTCCCGCAGAGAAGCCAAGAAAAGACGCCAGCAGGCGAAGAAGGAATCCGAAAAAAGGCGTCTGCAGGAAATGAGGGAGAAAAGGTCTGAAGAGGACGCTCTTTTCAGAGAGAAAGACAAAGAGAAAGATCCCAATAAGAGAAGGAAGTTCAGGATCATAAGGAACATTATCATTATAGTGGCGATCATCATCGCGCTGCTGATCGGGTACTTCATGTTCCTGACTTCACACCTTGACAGGGTGGATACTTCTGACGCGGATTTTGCCATCAGTCCGAAAGCGGCTGATACTCTTTCCGGATACAGGAACATCGCTGTCCTCGGCGTTGACGCCAGGGCGGGACAGGGATATGACGGCAGCAGGACAGACGCCATCATAATCCTGAGCATAAAGAAGTCCAGCGGCGATATAAAGATGATCTCGGTAATGAGAGACTCATATCTGAAGATAGCTGACGCCGACGGCAATCTGATGCTGGACAAAGTCACACACGCACACCATTACGGCGGCGGCGTTGACACATGCGCGGCTTTAAACCGCAGCCTGGACCTGAACATCGATGAATTCATGGTATTCAACTGGAAGGCTGTGTCCGACGCGGTAGACGCTCTCGGCGGAATAACAGTCGACGTAAAGAAGAACGAGATACGCGACCTTAACCACTGGGGACCTGAGACCGCGGAAAACGTAGGCGGAAAATACACGAAGATCACAAAGACCGGCAAGCAGAAAATCGACGGCGTGCAGGCAACCACCTACTGCAGGATCAGAAAGACTTCAGGCGGCGACACAGGACGCGCCAGAAGATATAAGAAGGTAATGTCTGCCGTAATGAAGGAAGCCATGACTTCACCGGTAGGACTTTATAAGCTGGGCAAAGACGTGCTCCCGGAGATCAGGACCAACATGAGCCAGATGCAGCTTCTGACTTTTGCGCTCCGTGCTCCCGGATACGATATCAAGAAAAACGTAAGCTGGCCGAAGGATTACTACGGCGGCATCATTTACAACGGACTGTGGAACGCGGTGCCAAGGACTCTGGAGACCAACGTGCAGTGGCTCCACAGAAAGGCGTTCCAGCAGAGGCACTATAAGCCGTCGAAGACATGCCTTGATATAAGTCAGGAAATAATCAATACCACAGGGATATATTAGAGGATAGAAGTGAAGGAACTAACTCCTGCCACAAAAAAATACGTTAAGACCCCGCTCAAACCCAGGCCTTCTGATTCCCAGAAGGGAGATAACGGGAAAATACTGATCATAGCAGGTTCTTTTGGCATGGCAGGCGCAGCGGTAATGACAGGAAAAGCCGCCCTGAGAGCAGGCGCGGGACTGACTACTTACCTTGTGCCTGATGAGATAGTTCAGGTGCTTCAGATCGCGGTGCCTGAAGCCATGTGCAGAAGCAGGAACAGGGCGATGGAAGACCTTAGCAGACTGGACCTCGGAGGTTTTGACGCTGTAGCTTTCGGCCCCGGCCTGGGGCAGAGCGCTGAGAATCAGGCACTCCTTGAAAGAGTGCTTTCTCATTTCGAAGGAGTCCTGGTGCTTGACGCGGACGGACTCAACACTCTTGTGAAACTGGGAGTGGAGCGTTTGAAAGACGCGGCGTGCCAGGTGATAATAACGCCGCATATGGGGGAAGCGGCAAGGCTTCTGGGAAAGAGTATCACAGAACTTTCCGAAGACAGAGAGGCGGCAGTAAGCATGCTCTACGAAAAAACGGGAGCCATATCAGTTCTCAAAGGCGCCGGCACACTGATCACAGACGGAAAGACTATCCTTAAGAATACAACGGGCACCCCGGGAATGGCCAAGGGAGGCTCGGGCGACGTACTGACAGGTATCATCACGGCTCTTGCGGGGCAGGGGCTTGCGCCCTTTGACGCTGCGGGAGCTGGAGTTTTCATACACGGATACGCAGGTGAGCTGGCGGAGAAGAATCACGGCCAGTACGGCATGCTCCCTACAGATACTATAGATGAGATCGGCCACGCTATGCGTGAGATCACAGGAAGATAAAAAAACAAAACAGGAGGAGAAAATGGACCAGAAAGGACTCGAAAAAACTGCTGCCAACGTGAGGACCGGCGTGATCAAAGCGATCCACGCGGCAGGCTCGGGACATCCGGGCGGCTCGCTGTCAGCGGCAGACATCGTTACAGCTCTGTACTTTGAAGTAATGAACATCGACCCGAAAGATCCGGACATGAAGGACAGGGACAAATTCATTCTTTCAAAAGGTCACGCAGGCCCGGTGCAGTACGCGGCGCTGGCAGAAAGAGGTTATTTCCCCAAGGAAGACATTCTTTCACTGAGAA
Source organism: Bacillota bacterium (assembly GCA_030530305.1). Classification (GTDB taxonomy): domain Bacteria; phylum Bacillota; class Clostridia; order Peptostreptococcales; family Anaerovoracaceae; genus RGIG7111. The sequence goes on along the minus strand of JAUMVF010000059.1, from coordinate 3,964 downwards.
AGCTGGGGAACAGATTCCAGGGACACCCTGATATGAACAAGGTGCCGGGAATAGAAATGTCCACAGGATCTTTAGGTCAGGGTTTTTCGGCGTCATGCGGAATGGCGCTGGCGGCAAAACTGGACGGATCGCCGGCCAGAGTGTACACACTCCTGGGCGACGGGGAGATCCAGGAAGGCATGATCTGGGAAGCAGCTATGTCCGCTGCTCATTACAGCCTTGATAATCTGACAGCCATTCTGGACTGGAACGGCCTTCAGATAGACGGAAAGAACGACGATGTAATGAAGATCACTCCTGTTACAGATAAGTTCGCGGCATTCGGCTGGAACGTGATAGAGATAGACGGTCATGATTTTGCGCAGATCCTGGACGCTTTTGACAAAGCAAAGGCATGCAAAGGAAAGCCGACAGTTATAGTTGCAAAGACAGTCAAAGGCAAAGGCGTTTCCTTCATGGAAGGCCAGGCCGGCTGGCACGGCAAAGCGCCGGATGACGACCAGTGCAAGCAGGCAGTAGAGGAACTGGGAGGTGAATGGTAATGGCAGATAAGATCGCTACCAGAGAAAGTTACGGCAACGTCCTGAAAGAAATGGGCGCAGTTAAAAAAGATCTGATAGTCATGGACGCTGACCTTTCAGGATCGACAAAGACAGGCGTTTTCGCCAAAGAATATCCGGACAGATTTTTCAATATGGGTATCGCTGAGCAGAACATGTACGGCTACGCCGCTGGACTTGCTCTTTCAGGCAAGACCGTATGCGCCAGCACTTTTGCCATGTTCGCTTCAGGAAGAGCATATGAGATCATAAGAAACTCAATAGGATACACGAAAGCCAACGTGAAGATCTGCGCGACCCACGCAGGGATCACAGTTGGAGCCGACGGCGCGAGCCATCAGACTTTTGAGGATATCTCCCTCATGAGGAATATCCCTGGCATGACGGTCATCAACCCGTCCGACGACACGTCCGCGAGAGTACTGCTCAAGCAGGCTATCGAGATGCAGGGACCGTGCTATGTAAGGCTTGGAAGAGCTGCGGTTCCGGTATTCTACGGTGATGACGCTGACCTTCAGATAGGAAAGGGAAACTGCATCAGAGAAGGAAAAGACCTGACTATAATCGCTACAGGCATCATGGTAAGCAAAGCGGTCGCAGCCGCTGAGACCCTCGCGGCAAAAGGCATCGACGCCAGAGTGATCGACATCCACACCATAAAGCCGATCGACAAGGACATTATCGTAAAAGCCGCGAAAGAAACAGGCGCAATCGTTACAGCAGAAGAACACTCCATCATCGGAGGTCTGGGCTCAGCAGTATGCGAAGTCCTTGCGGAAGAATGCCCTGTGAAAGTGAAGAGAGTAGGACAGCTTGACACCTACGGGGAATCAGGTCAGCCCGACGAGCTTCTCGAAAAATACGGAATGACAGAGGCGGATATAGTAAAAGCCGCCGAGGAACTGAAAGCCTGAGAGACCTCTTCATACGCTCATCGCAGGGCGGACTGACATAATCGTTGAAAAAATGTTGCTAATGTTCATATATGAAATTAGCAACATTTTTTGTGGGCTTGCGGCACCCGACATGACCCGAAATCAGCGACTTGGCAGTTTTGCCCTGAAAGTGGGCCTCTCAATCGTTGAAAAAGTATTGCTAAAGGGGTGAAAAATAAAATTAGCAACATTTTTTGTGGGTTTTCGCAATGAATAATCATTCCTTATTATTTGTGGGCTTATGATGAATAATCGTGTCCCGGTCTCGTTGACAACCTGCTTTTCAGTGTGTTACTATTTCTTTGTTGCATTATCGATTTATTATGATAAAGCAAAACGCTATATTATGCTCTAAGGAGGAAGTTTTAATGAAAAAGAAGTTAGTATTTTTGATCGCTGCTATGCTGATTCTCACAATGGGACTCATCACAGGCTGCGGCAATGATGAAGAATCAGCAGATGACGGCTCATGGAAATACATCGAAGATAACGGCGAAATGATCGTTGGACTCGATGACACATTCGCTCCTATGGGATTCAGAGACAAGAACGACAAGCTTGTCGGATTCGATATCGACCTTGCAAAAGCAGTCGGCAAGGAAATCGGCGTAAAGATCAAGTTCAAGCCGATCGACTGGGACGCAAAGGAGATGGAACTGGAGTCAAAGACCATCGACTGTATCTGGAACGGAATGTCAGCTACAGAAGAGAGAATGGAAAGCATGTCACTTTCCAAGAAATATCTGAACAACAAGATCGTTGTTATGACAATGAAGAAAGATCTGAACGTTGCTTCAGTTGACGATCTGAAAGATATGAAGATCGGAACACAGGCTGATTCAGCTGCTCTTGAAACTATGGCAGGCAATGAAAGCTATGACACATTCAAAGACAACATCACAGAATACAAATCCTATGATACAGCTCTGATGGACATGAAGGCAGGCAGGATCGACTGCGTTGTTATCGACCAGGTACTTGGAAATTACAAGAGCGCGATGGGCAAGGATAAGCTCTTCACATCAGATTTCGACTTCGGCGATGACTACTATGCAATAGGATTCAGAAAGGGCGAAACAGCTCTGACAGATAAAGTCAATGAAGCTCTTCAGACACTCATAGACAACGGCGAAGCTGCTAAGATCAGTAAGAAATGGTTTGGCAAGGACATCGTTATCCTTGAGGATTATGAATAATCAAGACAGTATTTTTACAGGCGGCGGCTGCTGTCGGCAGGCGGCATTTTTTTAGTTTTAGGTTTTCAGATGGATTATATCATCAGCATTTTACCGGCGCTTTTGCGGGGAACCATGTGGTCGGTAGCGATTTTTATAATAACTCTCGTACTTTCGCTTCCGCTGGGACTTCCCCTGGCATTAGGCGAAAACAGCAGGATCAAGCCAATAAAATGGTTCTGTAATCTTTACGTACTGATATTCAGAGGAACGCCGCTTCTTCTGCAGCTGTTCTTCTTCTACTTTTTCCTGCCGGTCACACTGGGTATCACTTTTACAGGCGAGCCGGCAACGGACGCGTTCATTACGGCCTGCATCACATTCGTGCTCAATTACGCCGCGTATTTCGCGGAGATCTACAGAGGCGGCATGAACGGAATAGACAGGGGACAGTATGAAGCAGCAGCATCCCTGGGACTTTCAAGAGCCCAGACCATAATGGGGATCGTAGTTCCACAGATGCTCAGAATGGTGCTCCCGCCGGTGGCCAACGAAGCTATCGTGCTCATAAAGGACACATCGCTGGCGTATGTAATATCCGTGGCGGAGCTGATGAAAGCAGCCAACAGCGCAGTAAACAGAGACGTTACCGTGGTCGCCTACGTGATCGCGGCTGCCATCTATCTGATTTTCTCAGCTGTTGTTACAGTTATTTTCAACAAGATAGAAAAACGGGCATCAAAGTTCGATCAGAAGGAGGAGTGGTAATATGGCAGAGATCCTCAGTATGAAAAACATAGTAAAGAAATACGCCAACTGCACTGCTCTCGACGATGTGAACTTTTCCATAAACAAAGGCGAGACAGTCGCCATTATCGGACCTTCCGGTTCCGGCAAAAGCACGCTGTTAAGATGCGTCAACTGCCTTACCAGGATCACATCGGGCAGCATAACCTTAAACGGTGAGACCTTTGTTGATTCGGCTCCGGGAGAGGAACACGGCAGAAAGCACGAGGCCAGATATATTTCCGAAAAACAGCTCAAGAAGATATGCTGCGAGACCGGTATGGTATTCCAGCATTTCAACCTTTTCCCGCACATGACCTGCCTGGGCAATGTGTGCTACGCGCCTATAAAAGTAAAGGGCGTGCCGAAGGAAGAAGCCGAAAAGCGAGCGATGGAACTTCTTGAACTGGTAGGACTTGCCGAGAAAAAAGACCAGTATCCGGGCATGCTCTCAGGCGGACAGAAACAGAGAGTTGCTATCGCCCGCGGTCTTGCCATGGATCCGGAG
>JAUMVF010000171.1 GCA_030530305.1 Bacillota bacterium | reverse complement strand
ATGGGTTTTACCCACATATGAACAACCACGCGTTCGACGCGTGGCTGTGTTTTTTATTGTATGCTGCGCATCCCCTGTTACGCGGCCGGGTTTTATTTCTGCTGAAGAAAATCATAGATGTCCTGTATCAGCGCCGCTTTTTCAGCGACTTTCTCCTCATTGAGGTATTCTGCTTCGACCTGGCCCCGGGTGCCGAAGAGCATAGTATTCAGATTGACGCCGTAACGGTCGCAGATGAGCAGCAGCAGCGACATATCCGGAAAACGGAGCCCCCGTTCATAATCCGAATAACTGCTCCTTGCGATGAAGATGCTGCGGGCGAACGCGACCTGGCTCATGCCGGTTAGTTCTCTGAGCACCCGGAGATTATCTCCCAGTTTTCTGATGGATTCTTTTTCATTGTACATATTCATCCTCCTCTTTTATTCTTTCCGTTTCTCATCGTCGGGTCATCATATCGGGCCTCATACCGTACATAAACTATGTTCGTAAAAAAGGCCGATTGTTTCAGATTATCTGTAATTTCGGCATCATGACTGTTTTTCTGGCGGGAATATGAACTATCAGAGCCTGAATTGGGAACTGTCAGAGCATTTAATGGATCGGAGGAATATATTAATTTATTTTTGAGTATCAGTTTACATTGACTATCCGGGGGTATTTGAAGTCTACCCTTCGTTACAGACCGGAAAAGGAGATTGGCATTATGAGAACCGATAACGATAAGGGATCCAAAAGAGCTGAGATCGGCAAAAGAATAAGAAAGGAACGCGAGAACAGGAGAATGACCAGAGAAGAACTGGCAGACCGCGCCAATATAACACCCAGATTCCTTGCCGATATAGAAGCGGGGACAAAGGGAATGTCAATAGATACGCTGAACGGGATATCGTCAGTGCTGGAGGTAAGTCTGGATCATATCGTTAACGGGGAAAATGGCGGGTTCACAGCTAAGAGCTCCCAGATCAGAGATATCCATCAGGCGATGGAAATACTTTTCAGGGGTCTTAATGAGCGCGGGTTCCATTTCCTTGAAGACGTATATCCCTATACGCCGGGACCGGAGAGCGGTAAAAAAGACAGGGAAGAAGAACACCGTGACGAAGATGAGGATGAAAAGAAACGAACTGAAGGATGAGATATGCTTTTCCTGCAGAAGAGCAGAATCAGTTTTTTACAGGTATAGTATACCGAAAGAGGATATCGAAGACCTGAGTCATGAGGTGTTCGTCGCTGCGTATGCCGAAATAGATAAACTGAAAGATGAGACCAAGCTGGGGGCATGGGTCAGAGGGATCGCCAGGAACAAAGCGAGGAAATACTGGGAGACCGAAGCAAAAAGAAGGAGAAGCTGCAGTCTGGATTCTGAAGAAGGAAAAGCTGCCGTAAAAGCGGTTCAAAGCGGAAGTATAAGCGCGGAAAGCAGCGTGCAGTATGAGATGCTGGCAGCAGAAGAAACACTCCGCAGTGCCAGGGACGCTCTGACGCGGATGAACAGCAAAGCTCTGGAGATAATAATGCTCCACGATATAGAAGGATACAGTCTCAAAGAAGTATCAGAGCTAGAGGGTATCAAATATGCAACAGTAAGGACGGTGTATAACCGCTCCAAAAAGAGATTGCGTGAAATGATGGAAGACCGCGATATCACGGAGTATTGATCAGCGAAGGATTATATATGCGGTATATGCTGCGTACAGGAGAACGAATATAACGCCCCACGCGCGGTTAAGTCTTCTGGATATGACGAATATGATCAGCGCGAGAACGCTGACGCCGAGAAG
>JAUMVF010000170.1 GCA_030530305.1 Bacillota bacterium | reverse complement strand
CTGAAGGAAGATCTCCGCGACCATATAAAACTCGACAAGAAGAGTTCAAGCTCATACGCTTCATACTTCACGGACTATTGCATAGACCAACTGACACAGGATATCATGAAGGAGTATAACTACACCTATGAAGATGCCCGGGATATGATCTATACAGGCGGTCTCAGGATATATACGACTATGAGCAAAAGGATGCAGAAGATCGTGACCGATGAATTTGAGCAGTCATATAATTTCCCTTATGCGACCAACATAAGATATGACAGCGAAAGCAATATCCTTGACAAATACGGACACATACTTCTTTACGATTACGATACCATGTTCAATTCCAGAGGCAGTTTTATGCTGGATCCGGATGATTACGATACTCTGAGTAAGGGAGGACTGAAAGTATATGCAGGTAAACATCTCAGTTTCTATGATACAGAGACAGATACAGGAAATGAGATACTTGTACAGATCAAGCCTATGTGGGTGTATGACAGCGACGGCATGTTCAGTTCGATAGAAAGCGGAACGCTGAATATCCCTGCCAGATTCCTGTCAAAAGATAAGAGCGGCAACCTGATCATTTCACGGAAATTCGTCAAGTCAAAGAGGGGAAAGAAGTTCTTCGTAAAAAGAGACGGGCAGCTCCTCATCAGGAAGAAATACTACTCCCTCAAGGAACCTGTAAAACAGCCTCAGTCTGCTATGGTCATAATACATAACAAGACCGGAGGAATACGCGCCATGGTTGGCGGAAGAGACATAGAGGGCAAGATGCTCTACAACAGAGCTCTCAGCCCGAGACAGCCTGGATCATCCATCAAGCCACTTGCCATGTATTCGTCCGCGATACAGATGGGCGAAGACGCGGCGAAGGCCTCGACGCCGATGGCATACAAAGGCTCGGATACTTCCCAGTACGGAAACTTCCTTACCGCCTCAAGTATGATACATGATGCGCCCATAAAGGGCAGAGATGACTGGCCGAAGAACTGGTACAGCGGGTACAAAGGTTACATGTCCCTGAGAAAATCAGTAGAGCAGTCAGTCAATGTCAATGCCGTAAGAATGTATGATGAAGTAGGCTCGGATTACGCTATATCACAACTTAAGAAGTTTGGTATCACATCCCTTGTAGAAGGCGGTACGGTAAACGATGAGAACCCTGCGGCTCTCGCTCTCGGCGGTATGACCAAGGGTATTTCACCGCTTGAGCTTGCCAGCGCTTATACCACATTCCCGAATCAGGGAGTGCATAAGAGCGTCAAATGCTATACGAAAGTCTGCAACAGCAAGGGAGAAGTCCTGTTCAGAAGCAAACAGCAGAAAAAGAGAGTGCTCAGCAAGGGGACAGCTTTTGTCATGACTGATATACTCAGAACTACAGTTACACAGGGACTTGGTGTAAATGCTAATATTGGTTCACAGCCAGTTGCAGGAAAGACAGGAACCACGTCAGATAACTACGATATGTGGTTCGCAGGATTTACACCCAAGTACTCGGCAGCGCTCTGGTGGGGCAATGATGTAAATATTGAACTTACCGGCACAAGTGACAATACTGCTTCTCTCTGGGGCAAGATAATGGGTCGTGTATGTGAAGGAACAGAATGGCAGGAATTCCCGTCTATGCCTGATTCAGTAGTTCAGGTAAGCGGAGAATACTATGTGAATGGTACACAGCCTGGATTCACCTTCTATGATGAGAACGGCAACGCTGTATATAACAACTACACGTACGATCCTGAAAAGAAGAAGAAAGAAGAAGGATTAAACAGAAAAAACCAAAAAAAAAAAAAAA